>CAIMMA010000755.1 GCA_903842475.1 uncultured bacterium | reverse complement strand
GGGCAACCATGGCTTTATCCAGAAGCCCTTCACCCTGATGGCGATCTCCCAGAAGGTTCGTGAAATTCTGGATTGAAAGCGCGCGCTTTCTTGCTTGGGTCTGAGGCATGGCTACGGCAATACCTCCTGCCGCCTCGTATGCTCCCGCTTCGATAATGCATCAGGATTAGATTCCCTTATCAGCAGTCCTTCCCCCCCCTCTAGCCGTCAACGTGTTTGGGATATGCCGGCTGGCTGTTTCCGAGTTTCCTCTGCATCATGGATTTTGATGCGGCTCCAATGTGCTGAAGCGCTCTGGCCGCATGCCGTGCCACAGATGTGTGTCGGCGGCACCGCATATTCGTGGTGCCGATGCCACGGTTGTGTGTGCCGGTGACCGTCCATGCTCGCAGCATGCGAACACAGACGGTTCCTCCCCTGACCATATTCGTCCTGATATCGGACTGTTTTCACCATTCTTTCCCATGAACAATACCTGGCATTGCTGGTGCAGTCTTCTTGGTAAGGTGCAGTTCTTGTAGATCAGTTGCGGAGAACGGCTTGCATCAATACCGATGCAAGTAAGGTGACCGTGGAATCTGACAGGTCTGCTGAGGGAGGATAAATCTATGTTAGTAAATATGGAAGCCAAGGACCATCTGGGCAAGATGCTGGAGGCGAACTATTTTTTGCCTCGGAAGCTGTCCATCTACCGAGTGGCAAAGGACACCTGTATCAATACCAAGACCATCTGCGGAGTCCTCTGCGGGAGAAAGCGATTGCCGGTAAAAGAGGCGGTGCTGTTAGCCCGCTATTTTGGAGAACGAGATGACTTTTTTGCAAAAATACAATTGGAGGCCGATCTCAAATTCGAAAAACAGCGACTGCAGGGATAACGATTGCTGAAATGCCTGCCACTCCGCCGCAGTCACCTCAACGGCCTGTTCTGCTCCAGGGTCTAGCCAATGTTGATGCGGTTACGGTTCAGAGAGTGGCCAGGCGTCGACAGGAGCCTGTTTCCTGGTGATGGCATCGCGTCCTGTTGATTGCGGCCATGCCCTCTTTATGCCCATGCATTCACCCAAGTCGTGATTTGTGATGTGCAGTTGTTTCACACCCAAGTCTCGACAGAATTTTGCAACCCTCCAATATTTAAGCGCTTCGCGGCTTTTAAAAAAAAATCCCCCGCTCCGAACAACGAGCGGGGGATTTTTTTTTAATACGATTGTGCTTGCCGGTTAGCGGGCGGCATCCACCCCGTTCATTCTGGTGGTGGTACGGTGAGGTGCTTATTATTTTCCCACCTGGATGGTTCTTTTCTCCTGGTTGACATATTTGAAAAATACCGGAAAGGCCACAAAGAAGGCGACGCAGATCAGGTATTCGATCCCCTTGATGTGCGAGTAAAAATCGACCAGGGTGTGCATCGGCTTCATCATGCCGGTGGCCAGCATGTATTGCCGCGCCAATTCGCCGAACTGCCAATTGGTTTGATGCAGGGCGCCGACAAAGGCGGCGCTGACCCAGAGGCCGATCAGGGTGGCCATACCCAGCAGGATGATCGAGGTGCGTTTACTGTTTTTGGTAGCAGACATGGTGTAACTCCTTCAATAATTTTTTTTTTGGTTGAATCAGTTGCCGAGAATCGCGCTGATGAATCCCTTGATAAGACCACCGATCCCGCCACTGGCCAAGCCGCCGATCAGGCAGGCCATGGCCCAAATGCCGATCATGCCAGCCAAGGTCATGACCGCGCCAATGGTGAACTTGGAAGTCTCGTGGGCAACATCGGTCTTGGTTTCATTCTTATCGATAATTTGAGTAGTCATGGTGTCCTCCTGATAGGGGCTGATTTGCGTTTGTGCATCTCTTTGCCTATTGATTTGCACCGATGATGCCAGAGTGAACAGAATGAACATTAGAAATAATTAAAGATTCAACTTGTTGTTTTTGTGTTTTTTTTATTTAAATTCGGTTCTGTCGCCGGCCAAGGTCGCGCCACGGATGTGAGGCGTCGTCCTGGTTGAGCCACAGGATCGTGGCGTGGCGCCCGCGGAGTGTGGTGGTGGTTAACACGGTAGTGTTGCGATGTGTTGCGGACAGGTGTTGTTTGCGGCCAGGCTATGGTGC
>CAIMMA010000754.1 GCA_903842475.1 uncultured bacterium | reverse complement strand
TTGAAAATGTTCGATTCCTGGCGAGCCTCGCGCGGTCATGACGAGAACATGCTCAAAGAGGGGATCACCAAGGCCGGTATCGCCGAGGTCGGCGACTACGTCACCTTCTTTGCCTGCAAATAGCAGGCAGTACCGGCAAGCGGCACGCTCCGGGGGGGGCTGATCCCCGGCGCGTTCACCCCAGCTTGCGCTGCTCTCCCCTTCCATTTGCCTCTATCTTTTTTTTCCTGAATTCGATATAACCATCGGAGCGCTGCCGCAGGGCCGGGCGCTGTTTTTTTTGTTGATTCATTGTATTGTTTTTGCTGATCTTTTTGTAATTACTGCGTGGCGATCGCCCGATTGCCCCGGCAACCATTGCAGGTGAAATTCATGGGGCGTATTATCCTGGTTACTGGCGGGGCCAGAAGCGGCAAGAGCCGGTATGCCGAGCAACTGGCCGCAGGCCTCGGTGCCAATATTGCCTATGTCGCCACGGCCAAACCTCTGGACGCCGAGATGGAGGATCGCATCGCCCGGCATCGCCGGCAGCGGCCCGCAGCCTGGCGCACCTTCGAAGCGGCCGTCGGCCCGTCGGCAATCATTGCCGCCGAGGGCGGGCGGTATGCGGGCATCCTGCTGGATTGCCTCACTGTGATGATCACCAATCGGCTGCTGGCGCATGCGGTCGATTGGGATGACCCGACCATGGCGCAGCTGCATACTGTCGAGGCCGATGTCCTCGACGAAATCGAGGCGCTGATTGCGGCGGTCGAGCAAAGCAGCGCGACCCTGATCGCCGTTACCAACGAAGTCGGCTACGGCATCGTGCCGATGGCGCCCTTGGCGCGGTTTTTCCGTGACTGCGCCGGTCGGGCCAATCAGCGCATGGCAGCGGCGGCCTCGGAGGTTTTTCTGGTGGTCTCCGGCATCCCCATGCGGATCAAAGGGTAGCGCGGTCAGGCGATGCAAGCGCTCATTTTGATGATCCAGTTCATGACCCGGTACCCGATTTCGATACCCATCGAGTTCACCGCTGCCCGTTTTGTCGAGGGGATGAAATGGATGCCGCTCGTCGGCCTGCTGGCGGCCCTGCCCGCTGCCGGCTGTTTTGTGGCGGCCGATCATCTGCTGGGCCGGGAGCTCGGCGCGATCGCCGCGGTGATTGCCCTGATCGTCATCACCGGCGGCCTGCATCTGGACGGCATCGCCGATACCGCCGACGGCCTGTTCTGCTATCGATCGCGGGAGCGGATGCTGGAGATCATGCGGGATTCGACCCTGGGCACCAACGGGGTGGTCGCGATTGTCCTCACCGTGCTCTTAAAATATCTCCTCCTCCATGCCATGCCGGCAAGCGGCGCGACCCTGGCGGTACTCGCCACCCCGGTGCTCGGCCGGATGGCCCTGGTCTGGCATTCGGCGGTCGGTCGCTATGCCCGCGAGGAACGGGGGATCGGCGATTATGTCAACCAAACCGGGCTGACCCAGGCCGCGGCCGCCACCGGTGTTTCCCTGGCGCTGGTCACGGCGATGCTGTTTTTCCAGGGCTTGGCCCCGGGCCTTGTGGCCCTGGTCGTGGTCCTGCTCCATGTTTCGGCTCTGGTGCTGGCCGTGCTGTTTGCCTTGTACCTGAAACCACGGCTCGGCGGCATCACCGGCGACACCATCGGTGCCACCGTCGAACTGGCTGAAATCGTCACTCTTTTAGTCTTTCTTCTGGTATGGAAATATCTGTTATGAACACGACCAAACTTTATCTGATCCGCCACGGTGAAACCGAGCAGAATAAAAACGGTATCCTTATGGGCAGTACCGATACCCCGCTCAACGACCTCGGTCGGCAGCAGGCCGCCACGCTGGGCCAGCGCCTCAACGCCCTGGAGGTGGATTCGATTTTTTGCAGCCCCCTGCAGCGGGCAATGGATACCGCCACCCTGGTTTTCGGCGAAACCGTCCCGATCATCACCGACAGCAGCCTCCAGGAATTTCATTTCGGCGCGTGGGAAGGGATGCATTTTTCCGAGATCGCCAAGCAGTACCCCGAGATCTGGCAGATGTGGCTCAAGGACTGGGAGCTGACCCAGATCCCGGGCGCCGAGGCCTTTGCCGCCTTCCGAAATCGGGTGGTCGGTTTTGTTGAGGAGGTGGTCAGCTATCATCCCGGCAAGCGGGTGGCGATGGTCTCCCACGGCGGCTGCATCCGCTCCTTGCTGGCCCATTTTTTCTGCGAGTCGGTGTCCACCGGCTACTGGAAGTTCAAGGTCGACAACGCCACCCTGACCGAGATCGAGTTCATGGGCACCCTGCCGATCCTGATCCGTTTCAATTACCGCTGAAAGGAGCCACCATGCAGCTGCTGCAGCAAACCTTGGCCGCCATCCGGCCGACTGACAAGGCGGTGATGGCCGCGGCCCAGAAAGAGATCGATTATTGCCTCAAGCCGCCGGGCAGCCTCGGCAAGCTTGAGGATATTGCCCGCCAGATCGCCGGGATCACCGGCCGGATCCACAACGCCATCCACAAAAAAGCGATCATCATCATGATGGCCGATAATGGCGTCTGCCGCGAGGGGATTGCCATGTATCCCCAGGATATCACCCGGATCGGCGCCGATTTCGTCACCTCCGGGCGGATGGGCGGCAATTTCCTCGCCAACTATGCGGGCGCGGATATCATTGCCGTGGATATCGGCATCCAGGTCGATGTCGATCTGCCCAAAGTGATCAACCGTAAAATCCGCTACGGCACCGCCAATTTCCTGGTCGAGCCGGCCATGACCCGGGAGGAGGCTGTCCGGGCGCTTGAGGTGGGGATCGAGATCACCAATACCGCCATCGACCAGGGCTACGACCTGATCGGCACCGGTGAAATCGGCATCGGCAACACCACCGCCAGCAGCGCCGTGCTCTACGCGTTTACCGGCGCCCATATCGACCGGGTGGTCGGCCGGGGCGCCGGATTGACCGACGAGGCCTTTGCCCGCAAAAAAGCGGTGGTGCAACAGGCGGTGCACCTGCATCGTCCTGATGCCGACGATGCCCTTGATGTTTTGTCCAAGGTCGGCAGCCTCGATATCGCCGGCATGGCCGGCACCTTCCTGGCCTGCGCCGCCCGCCGGGTGCCGGTGCTGACCGACGGCCTGATTTCCAATGTCGCCGCCCTGGTGGCCATCCGCCTCAAGCCTGAGGCGGTCGAATACATGATTCCCTCGCACATCTCCTTTGAGCCCGGGGCCAAGCTGCTCAAGGAGATCACCGGCCTGGAGCCCATGCTGGACATGAACATGCGTCTGGGCGAGGGTACCGGCTGCGCCCTGGTGTTCAGCATCGTCGAGGCCGCGCTTCGAATGATCGAGGAGATGGGAACTTTTGCTGCTATCGGGAAATCACGGGATGAAATTGGGGACCACGTCATGGCTTACCGGGGAAAATTTCCTCGATAACGCCCGTCTGGTGGAGGGGCGGGTCGATTTTGTCGAACTCCTGGTCTACACCTGGGACCGCGCCATGGAGGCCAGGGTCGCTGCCAGCCTTGAGGGGTTGGCGGCTCTGGACCTCGAATACACCGTCCACCTGCCCACCGACGATGCCGCGGGCGCCCTGGCCGCGGCCCGGTTCTTTGTCGAGTCCGGCTTTCCCCTGCTCAACATGATCCTGCACCCGCTGCCCGGGTGGCAAGGCCTGGCCTGGCCGGCCTTGGTGGCCCTGGAAAACCTGATTGATCAGGTTGAGTTCCATCCCCGCTTCACCTTTGATCTTACCCACAGCTTGCTGGGCCTGCCCCTGCCTGCCCATTTCCTCCCCCACCTGGTTGAACTCCACCTCTCCGGCACCGATGGCCTCACCGACCACCTGCCGCTTGACCCCGCCACCCTGGAAAAGGCGATCCCGCTCCTGCGTCCCGAGCTGCTGGTCTGCTTTGAAATTTTTGCTGTTGACGATGCCCTGGCGGCGGTCGATATGCTCCGCGCGCGGTCACCCCGGGAGTAAAATCAGGGGCAACGGTCGGCCTCAATCGACCCGGCGAGAAGGTATGATGAGCCGGATCGGTTATGAAAAGGAGGGCGATTCGGTCAATTGTTGATCAAGAAAGGCGGGCGCCAGCCGATCGATCAGGCAGCGGCTGCGCCAAGGCAGGGGGCCGTCGATGAAGCCGACATGGCCGCCGTGGGCCTGGATGGCCAGTTCCACCCCCGGGCCGACTTGATCCGGACCGGGGATATCGTGGTCGTACATGAAGGGGTCGTCCCGGGCATGGAGGATCAGGGTCGGGGTGGTAATGCCTTGCAGGAAGCCCTGGCAGCTGCAGCGGGTGTAATAGTCTTCGGCCCCGGCAAAGCCGTTTAAAGGGGCGGTCACCTGCTGGTCATAGTCCCAGAGGGTGGTGATGGTCTCCAGGTCAACCCGCAGCGGTGAGGGCAGGCTGCTGAATTTGTGCTGGTAGGCGCGTTTCAGCCGGGTCAGGAGGTAGTGCTGGTAGAGTCGTGAGGCTCCTTGCTCAAGCCGCCGGGCCGCATCGGCAAGGACAAAGGGCACGCTGATCGCCACCGCAGCCTGCAGCAGGGCGGAGGAACCGCTCTCGCCCAGGTATTTGAGCAGCAGGTTGCCGCCCAGGGAAAAGCCGATCGCCGCCGTGACCGGCTGCCCGCTGGCCCGCAACAGTTCCAGCACCTTGGCCAGATCCGCGCTCGCCCCGGAGTGATAGCTGCGGGCGAGCCGGTTGGGTTCACCGCTGCAGCCGCGCAGGTGCATGAATACCGGTTGATAGCCGGCCAGCGCCAGGGCCTGCATGGTCGGCAGGGCATAATGGGAGCGCAGCGTTCCCTCCAGTCCGTGGAGAACGAGAACCACCGGGCCGCTGCTGTCGGTTGCCCAGGCAAGATCGATGAAATCGCCGTCGTCGAGTTCCAGCCGCTGCCGCCGGACCGGCAGGTTGGGCCGGGTTCGGAACAGCTTGGGCCACAGGGTCTGGAGGTGGGGGTTGCGCAGCCAGAAGGGTGGGGCAAAGGACGAGGTGGTCATGGGCTCTCCGCGGGAAAAGAGGTGGGGTGGGACTGCCGGGGGTGGTTGCCGATCTGATCCTACCACCCCGCTTTAGGTCTGGCCACCGTCTTGGCAGATCACCCTTGCCAGGCGATCAGCCAGCGCCGGCCCTGGCCGCCGGAGCGCCTCCGTCACCGATAAACCGACTTCTTCGGTACCGATTACGGTTGCCGGGCCCGGGGTTTTTTGGTAGTCATCAGGGGCATAATTTCACAGTATTATGGAATATCGGGGTGTTCCCGCCCCGTTGGCGCTTCAGGCTCAAGGCGTCGGCTCCGGCGGAGCGCACCTGCACACTATCATCCCAGGAGGAAGGCATGGCCAATTTTTTGTTTGTACTGCGCGACAACCATTTTGAAAAGGCAACCCGATGTTTTCAGTTCGCCAAAATCGCCCACGCCAAGGGCCACCAGGTCAACCTGTTTTTCATCGACAGCGGCGTTGACTGGGCGATGAAAGATCGCGACGGCGGCCAGAAAACCGATACCGGCGATTGCGTCAACGATTACCTGCCCTATCTGGTCGAAAACGAGGTGCCGGTGGGCATCTGCACCCCCTGCGCCAAGAACCGCGGCCTGGACGAGGCCGGGTTCCATGCCAATATGGCCCTTGACGGCGGCCCCCACCTGATCGACATGGCGGCCGAGGCCAAGGTTTTCAATTTTTAGCTCGTCTGCACGCCGCCCCACCCGTTCCCCGGGAGGCCCCAGCCGCCATCCGGGCGACGAACTCCCGCCCCGCCGTCCGTCCTCAGCGACCAAGCGCCATAACCGGCGCCTGTAAAACTGTCTTGTTAATCGAGGAGATTTTCCGATGCCCCAATCCTTTCCCCAGGCCATTGGCCGCAACTTTCTCGGGAATGCACCGCTTTGGTATAAACTGACCATTCTCCTGTTTCTGATTGCCAATCCGATCCTGCTGCATACGTACGGACCGTTCATCGCCGGTTGGTTGCTGATCGGCGAATTTATTTTCACCTTGGCCATGGCGTTGAAATGCTACCCGCTGCCAGCGGGGGGGGGCCTGGCGATGGAGGCGGTGTTTATCGGGATGACCAAGGCGGAGACCGTGTTTCAGGAAACCCTGAAAAATTTCGAGGTCATCCTGCTGCTGATTTTCATGGTGGCCGGCATCTATTTTATGAAGGATTTCCTTCGATTCACCTTTACCCGCATCCTCGTTCGGGTGCAGTCGAAAATATATATTTCCCTGCTCTTCTGTTTTGCCGGGGCCTTTCTTTCGGCCTTCCTCGATGCCCTGACGGTCACCGCGGTGATCATCGCCGTTGCCTATGGCTTTTATGAGATCTACCACCGCTATATCACCGGCAAAGACGGCGGCGCCGGGGTCTATGATCTGAGCAGCGACCTGGCCCTGAAAGAAAAAGAGCAGGAAGATTTGAAACAGTTCCGGGGATTTCTCAGGAACCTGATGATGCACGGCGCGGTCGGCACCGCGCTGGGCGGGGTCTGCACCCTGGTGGGCGAACCGCAGAACCTGCTGATCGGCAGCGAGATGGGCTGGCATTTCTTGACCTTTTTTCTCAAGGTCGCCCCGGTCTCACTGCCGGTCCTGCTGGTCGGACTCGGTACCTGTTACTCTGTGGAGAAGCACCATTGGTTTTCGTACGGGGTTGAGCTGCCGGGCAATATCCGCTCCCATCTCCTTGAGACCGCGATCAAGATGGAGGCCAAACGCGGATTTCAGGGCAAGACCATGCTGATCACCCAGGCCCTGGCCGGTATTTGGCTGATTGTGGCCCTGGCCTTCCATATGGCGGCGGTCGGCATCATCGGCTTGTCGGTGATAGTTTTCCTCACCGCCTTCAACGGGATAACCGAAGAGAACCGGATCGGCCACGCCTTTGAAGAAGCCCTGCCGTTCACGGCCCTGCTGGTGGTCTTTTTCGCGATTGTGGCCGTTATTCATGACCAGCATCTTTTTGCCCCGGTGATCAATTACGTCATCAGTCTCAAGGGGCAGGCGCAACTGGCCGCCTATTATATCGCCAACGGACTGCTGTCGGCCATTTCCGACAACGTCTTTGTCGCCACGGTCTATATCTCGGAAACCAAGACCCATTTTGTCAGCATGATGGGCGCTATCCCCGATATCGGCATGACCGGCCAGCAGTTGATGGATAAGCTCACCGATCCGCTTGTGGCTCGCAAGGAGGTTTTGGCGGCATTGCCGCCAGCCGCAGCCGGGCAGGCGGAAGACCTCATCCGCCATCTCGATAAACTGGCGGTGGCCATCAACACCGGCACCAATATTCCCAGTGTGGCGACGCCCAACGGACAGGCGGCCTTTCTCTTTCTGCTGACCTCAGCCCTGGCGCCGGTTATTCGCCTGTCCTACGGCCGTATGGTCTATCTGGCCCTGCCCTATACCATCACCATGTCCCTGACCGGTCTGGCGGCGACCTACCTGTTCCTGTAATCCTCCGGGGGAGAGCAAGAAAAAAGGGCGGATCGAAAAGTATCGATCCGTACCCGGCGCAACGGCATCATCATCCGCGTTCTGGAAAACTTGGGCCATAGGATCTGCAGGTGGGGATTGTGCAGCCTACGGGGTGGGGCGAATGAGTTTTGGGTCATGGGAATTCGGAAGAATGAGGTGTTTGTCAGTTGGCCGGTTGGTGGCATTTTATGGAAATTACCACCTCTCTTCTGGAATGACCACAACACGATCACGAACTGTTGGTGCATCGAGGCAATCCATACGGCCGGCTTGATAATATCAGCAAGAGAACGCCGGTTGTGGTTGCGAGCCTGTTCTTGTCGTCTTGATTTCCGGTTGTCAGGCAGCTGATTTCCTGGTAGCTAGCAGGGCAACCGTTACAACGTGTAAAAAATTGAGAAAATCAGGCCGTTATCAGTGCTGCCGCTCAGGCCCCTCGCCACGGGCATCAGCGCTGTTTTTCTTTTCACATGCAAAATAGTCCTGTTCGTACTTTTTTGCCGACCGGGAGGGCGGGGTAAGATCCTTTTTGGTAAAGCAACTGGGGACGGACAATCCCAAAGAGGCAAGATGGGCGTGGTTGCCTCTTTCCAAGCAAGCCCGGCATGAAAAAGAGTGACTTCGCCAGGAAAAGTTGCTTAATTGTCACGCTCTGCAAGGTACCTGCCGGTAGATCAAGGGGTGAGATGTTTCTGCACAATGCACAACCTTACAAGAGCCGAGAGATGAAAAACTGTGAACCGGTTCGTGGCCTATCCTGTGCCCCCGGACCGGTGTCCGTAACAAGGTGATCACCATGGATACGCAATACAAAGCGACCCTCGAGACATTGGAACGGCTGCGGGCGGAATCGATAGCCGCCGGCGGCGAGGGCAAGAAGGCCGATCAGCACCGCAAGGGCAAGCTG
>CAIMMA010000753.1 GCA_903842475.1 uncultured bacterium | reverse complement strand
TCTGTGAAAGTAACCCCGGGCTTCAGTTTTACTTATCTGACCGCTATGCAGATCATGCTGACACCCAATGTACTCTTTTTGCCCCACACGAATTGAAGAGTCTGATCGCATCCCTCTGGAAAAAACATGATGGTTTCGTGCTGATCATGGCCACCGGCATTGTGGTGCGCATGATCGCGCCGCTGCTGGAGTCGAAGGAGACTGACCCTGCAGTTGTGGTCATGGATGATGCCGGCAGGTTCGCTATTTCGCTCCTTTCCGGTCACCTTGGCGGCGCCAACGAACTGGCCGATCGTTGTGCTTTCGCAACCGGAGCCCAGGCTGTCATTACTACCGCAACCGATGCCAATAATCTCCCCTCATTTGATATGCTGGCGAAAGAACAGGGGTGGCTTATTGACGATATCAGCAGGGTTAAGGCACTGAACACCCTACTGCTTGATAACGAAGAGATCGCTGTTGTCGATTCGACCGGCCAGACCCGAACCTGGCTGTGTGGCCGGGGCAGTGTCACTTTTTATGATACCTTTGCCGAGGCTGCTGAAAGTACCGCGCACGGTTTTTTGTTTGTGACCAACCGGCGCCTTCCTCCTGAAATTACTCCGGAAAAACTGCTCATTCTCCGCCCTCGCAACCTGGCGCTCGGTATCGGCTGCAATCGCGGCACAGGAGCTGATGAGATAGAAGCGGTGGTTACCCATTACTTCAACGCATTGTGTCTCTCCCTGAAAAGTATCTGCATGGTTGCATCGGTAGCGGCCAAGCGGGATGAAGCGGGACTGATAGAGTTTGCAGTGAGTCTGGACGTCCCGCTGCGCTGTTTTGACAGCACAGAACTAAGCCGGGTTGCCTACCCCTCGCCCCCTTCAGAGCATGCCCTGGCTGCAGTCGGTGTTGCCGGTGTTGCCGAACCGGCTGCTATTCTGGCTTCCGGTGGAGGGGCGTTGCTGCTGCACAAAGTCAAGTCAGGAAATGTCACTTTGGCGGTGGCGGAGCTTAAGGAGGCATCATTATATGGCGAATCTTCCTATAATCGCCGTCACCATGGGTGACCCCTCCGGCATCGGACCGGAGATCATCATAAAAGCACTGCAGAGACCGGAGATCGCATCTATCTGCTCACCAGTGGTGATTGGTGACCGCCTGGCGCTGGAGCGGGCATTGCTGGTCTGTAACTCGGCTCTAAGAATCCAGGAAATATCCACAGTTGCAGAGGCGCAAAACGTTGCTGAACAAAGTATCCCACTTCTGGTGCTGTCGCGCCTGTCGGAGGCCGATATCGCCTACGGTGCGCCATCTATCGCCGCTGGTGACGCTGTTTATCGCTACATCTGCCACGCAGTTGGTCTCTGCCTTGATGGTCATGTCTCTGCCATGGTGACCGCGCCGATAAACAAAGAAGCCATGCATAAGGCCGGTCACGATTATCCCGGTCATACCGAACTGCTGGCTGAATTATGCGGCACGGAAAATTTTGTCATGATGCTGGCCGGAGACGTTTTGAGGGTCAGTCTGGTGACTATCCACGAGGCGCTTGCCGATGTACCGCGACTTATCACGTTAGAGAAGGTTCTTAAGACGATTCGTATCACGGCAAAAGGGGTAGCGCAGCTGACGGGGAAAGAATCACCGAAGCTGGCGGTACTAGCGCTCAACCCGCATTGCGGGGAAGCGGGAAAGTTTGGTGCCGAGGAGATAGAGATCATTGAACCGGCAATCAAAGCCGCCCGACAGGAAGGATTTAATGTTGAAGGACCGCTGTCGGCCGACACCCTGTTCCACTTTGCCCAACAGGGTGTTTATGACGGCGTGGTGGCCATGTACCACGATCAGGGGCTGATTCCTCTCAAGATGCTGCACTTCGATGATGGCGTCAATATCACTCTTGGCCTGCCTATAATTCGTACCTCTGTTGACCACGGTACCGCCTATAACCTGGCGGGAACCGGAAAAGCCTCGGAGTGGAGCCTCCTTGCGGCAATAAGGATGGCAGTGGAGATGGCGCAATAATCCGCTCTGCTTTCCGCTTGCACAAACCGCCCGTTTTTCGTAGACTCCCGCCCATGACAACTTTCGCAACCATAACCACACACGTTCGCGCCGGTCAGCGCATCACACCTGACGAGGCGCTGTTTCTGTTCAATTCTAACGATCTGCTGGCCATCGGTGAACTGGCAGCGCTGGTCAACGAACGCAAAAACGGTGCGAACGTGTTTTTTAACGTCAACCGTCGATATCAACGGCAATAAAATCCGGTTGCTCAGGGAACAGAAAGATTTGACTCAACTCTATCTGGCCACGGTGGTCGGGGTGACCACCGATACGATTTCTCGTTGGGAGAACCGGAGGTATCCCTCGATCAAGCTGGATAATGCGAAAAAGCTTGCGGAAGCTCTGGGGGTAGCCCTGGAGGATCTGTTGGACGAAAAAGATACGGTAGCCGGTGATGACCTGCACGACGTACAGGAGCGTTCCGAGCCCGCTGGCCCCCCGTCGCCGCCGACTCCGGCAGGCCGGTGGTTGGGGTCCTTGTATTGCAAAAGATGGCTTGGGGTTGGCGGGGGACTCCTGCTGGTTCTGGCCGCCGGATTCTTTTTTTTACAGGTTGACCACCATTCCGGGGTGACCACCGAACGGATCATGCCCAAACACACTGCTCCCAATCTCCCTTTTCCGGTCATCGTCCAGGTCACGGGTTCTGCGGATTCCATCCATACGCTGCTCATCCGGGAGGAGTTGCTCGGGGATGGCGAGGCGATCGGGTCAGCTCCCGAGGGCGAATCGCCAAAGCACTTCGGCAGGAATCCCCGCTGGATCGGTAAACTGGTCAATGGACGGGCAACATTTCTCTATCTGGTGCAGCCCGGTAAAAAGCAGCGCCAGCAGGAGGAGATTGGTTTCAAAGGAGAACTCATTGTCGGCGAGGGGCGTTCTTCCGGCGAAACAATCGGCGGGGAGGAACGGATTGCGCTGGCGCCCTACCACTGGGTGGATGTTGATCGGGATTACGTGATCAGTGACAGCGAAATACTCAAGGCCCATGAAACCTATGCCCTGCCGGGGGAAAATCTGATCGATTTTACCGCCATTGAAGAACTTTGGGTGGCGGGCCGATATACGCTCAATAAGAAGACGATGACCTTTGTTCCGGCCCCTCAGGCCGAAGGTAAGGAGTGAGCGGATGCCGGTAGCCGGCCTTCCGTGCAGACGGGCTTGTTTTCTGAAGAGCAGCGATTACGACAACGGACTGGCGAATACTACCCGCAGCGAGGAGGACCTATGTATATCGGGCGAATCATGCACACCGAACTGGTCACGGTGCATCCGGAAACGACCTTGGTCGAAGCGCGCCGGTTGATCGAACAGCATCATATCGAGCATCTTCTGGTCATCAATACAAAGGGGCAGCTGGCGGGGATTGTGTCCGACCGCGATCTCAAGCTAAACTGGGCTTCACCGGCCACATCGCTCAGCACCCACGAACTCAACTATCTGCTGCAAAAGGTGGTGGTCGGCTCGATCATGGTGAAAACGGTGGTGACTGTCACTCCGGAGACCACCATCGAACGGGCAGCATATATCATGCAGACCAACAACATCAGCTCACTGCCGGTCATGTCGGGGGAGCAACTCGTCGGCATCGTGACCCGCACCGATGTGATGGCGGTGCTGCTCCAGGCCATCGGCATGGGCGACGACAGTGTGCGGCTCGGGGTTTTGGTCGCGGACCGCATCGGGGGCCTTGCCGAGGTCACCTCGCTCCTGAAGGAGGAGCGGATTAATATCCGGAGTTTTTTCTGCTGGCCGGCCATGGAGCATCCCGGCATCTTCCATCTGGTGATGCGGGTGGCCGAGGGTGATGGACAACGGGCGATCCGGGCCTTGGAGGAAAAAGGTTTCCGCGTCCTGACCCGATATGAAAAGGATCTGGCCCCCTTTCTGCCCCCGCCGACGGCCGGGTGACCCGTCCCAACAGGAGGGGGGCGGACGAGACTGCGGGACTGGTATCTTAGGGCGGTGCGAATATCCCCGGTTTATCGCTGTAAATCTTCTGTTAGTTCAGCCAGTTCTTTTTCAAGAAGGGTTTCTTTTTCCAGCAGAATTTTGGCGCACCGCTCCAGTACGGCGCGGTTTTTTTCCATGATCGTGTAGGTCCCGACAAAGGTGTCGTCGATGATTTTGCGCACCGAGGTATCGATCTGCTGGGCTGTGTTGTCGCTGATCTTGCAGCCATTCACCCCCGGTCCTTGCTGGCCCAGAAAGGTCTGGTGGTTTTCTTCGTAGACCACAAAGCCCAGGGTCGGGTCCATGCCGTACCGGGTGACCATGTTCCGGGCAATATCGGTGGCCCGGGCGATATCGTCGGAAGCGCCCGTGGACAGGTGGTTGAAAATCAGTTTTTCCGCCGCCCGTCCGCCCAGGAGTACGGCGATCTTATGCTCGAGTTCCTCCTTGGTCATCAGGAAACGGTCTTCGGTCGGTCGTTGCAGGGTATAACCCAGTGCCCCTATGCCCCGGGGGATAATCGAAATTTTATAAACGGGGTCGGTGCCGGGCAGGGCAAGGGCCGCCAGGGCATGGCCCACCTCGTGGTAGGCCACGATCTCCCGCTCCTTGGGATTGAGCAGGCGATTCTTCTTCTCCAGCCCGGCGATGATCCGTTCAATAGCCTGGGTGAAATCGGTCATCTCGACCTGGGTGGCTTTGCGGCGGGTGGCAAGCAGGGCGGCTTCGTTGACCAGATTGGCGAGGTCCGCTCCGGAAAAACCGGTGGTCAGGTCTGCCACCTGACTGGCATCGACATCAATACCCATCTGGATCTTTTTCATGTGGACCGTAAGAATGGCGATCCGACCATGTTTGTCCGGCCGGTCGACCAACACCTGACGGTCGAAGCGACCGGCTCGGAGCAGGGCCGGGTCGAGCACCTCCGGACGGTTGGTGGCCGCCAGCAGCACCAGGCCGCTGGACGGATCAAAGCCGTCGAGTTCGACCAGCAGCTGATTAAGGGTCTGCTCCCGTTCATCGTTGCCCCCGAATCCGGCAGCGGTCCGGGCCCTTCCCAGGGCGTCGAGTTCATCGATGAAGATGATCGCCGGCGCTGATTTCCTCGCCTGATCAAACAGGTCCCGCACCCTCGCGGCGCCAACGCCCACGAACATTTCCACGAATTCCGAACCGCTGATCGAGAAGAAAGGCACACTGGCTTCTCCGGCCACGGCTCTGGCCAGCAGGGTCTTGCCCGTTCCCGGAGGACCTACCAGCAGCACGCCCTTGGGCATCCGCGCCCCGAGGATGCCATATTCATCGGGAGCTTTGAGGAAATCGACAATCTCCTGCAGTTCCGCTTTACTTTCTTCCACCCCGGCGACATCGTCAAAGGTTACCCCGGTCTGATGCTCCACGTAGACCTTGGCCTTGGACTTGCCGATGTTCATGAAGCCTCCGCCCATACCCTGTTTGTCCCCGAATTTGCGGATAATCAGCATCCAGATACCGAAGAAGACCAGGGCTGGAATGATCCAGCTCAGCAGAGTCGCCAGAAACTTGCTTTCGTACACTTGCGTGTACGGCACGTTGTATTTGGAAAGGTGCTCGGCCAGGCGCGGGTCAACCCGGTTGGCGACGATAATTTTTTTACCGGTTTCATCGCTTTCCTTGAGATCCCCGACCATGAATTTTTCTCTGATGGTCAGTTCCGCGACCTTGCCTTGCTCAAGCAGGGTTTCGAGCTGACTGTAGGGAACCGCTTTGATGCTCTGCTGCTCGACCCAGATCTCATGAATGATCAAAATGCCGAAGGCGGCAAAGATTGCAAAGATCACATTGTATTTTTGTTTATTGTCCATAGGCTGCTTTTAAATATGAAAAAGATGACGATAACATCGTTTAATCGATCGAAATACTACCCACAAGCAAGGCGGGACGCCAGCAAAAAAGGCCACTTTGGCCATAAATGGACAAGAGGTGCAGGCAGGGAAATTTCCGTCTCAAGTTGCTCCGGTTCAGTGGGTCATTCCAGTTTTTGATTGATATGATGCAGGGCTGCTTCTTTAATGATGTCGATAATTTTTGAATCCGGAGCATACGCTTCCTCGGTGAAAACGTGCTGAAATTCAGGAATTTTATCCTGTAATAGCTTCTCGAATCCTTCCGGTTCGTCAATCCGTAAAGTCCCCGGATCTACCGGTATAACGGCGGCAACTCGCACCGATATTTCTCCATCGAGCCGTTTTAAAGCAGTGATCAGCGTGCATCGGCCTTGATCGGCCGGGGTGTTCCTCGCCTGGAACCGTTCGGCCCTGCTGGTCAGTTCGTGGATTACCGCAGTCAGGGCCCCATCGGGACCGGGGAAAAACTGCCCCCTGGCAAAGACGTTGGCGATCACCAGGGCAAGTTCGGTACTGTCGATCTGCTGCATGTTGGCCTTGGTGAAGGCAAAGATTTCCGCACTTTCGGCGATAACCCCATGGTTTCGTTCGCCGACGATATAGATGAAACGATCTGCTTGCTGGGTGTTCACGGGTGTGGTTCTCCTTCTGGATCGTGAGAAAAATTGAAAAATCCCTTTTGGAGCGGACGCCTTTCTCCATACCATAAAGTTGTCTTTTTGGGGAACACTATCACCGTGCGAGTCTGGCCTGCCGGATCAAGGCGGAGCGGGGCGCGTAAGGAATTTTCACCGTGCAAGGCAAAAAAGCGGTCACTCTGGCGCAATGATAGGTCTCGTCTGCAAATAATAACCTTTTTTCGGAATGATGGGTGATGCCGACATGAACCCGACATGGCCTGATGTCGGGTGGCAAACCATCCGATGTCCACTGACAAGGCCATTGAAACCCCATACAGTGCAGTCAAAAGCAATCGGTTTATTTGTTAACCCGTTTTTCGGGAAGGGAGGAATACGCTGTGAAGGGACAAGTGGCGGGAGGGCCGGTTTTTTTTGCTGACGTTGATTATCGTGCCGGAATTGCCGCCGGGCAATGCGGCCTGCAGGGTGTTGTCGACCACCGATGGGCAGGTGATTTTGGCATGTGCACCGAGACATCACCTGAGAGTCACCAACCAGGTGCATCTCGACGCCATACCAGTACTTCAGGCGGGACGTTGAACACCTCGATCATCAAATATTTTAACAATGGAGAAGAACATGAAAAACAGAATAGTGGTACCGTGGAGCTTGTTGCTGCTGGTCTTGGTGGCGGTCTTGGGACAATCGCAAAAAGCCCAGGCCAGGGACAGTGTGTATATTGGCGCAGATCTTGGCGGCCTGGTCATGGCGTTTAATACCTCCCCCCGTTATGGATACGGACCGCCTCCCTGCCCGCCTCCAAGGGGTTGGTATCCCCGCGGACGGTATTACCCGCCGCCGGTGGTGTACGAACGACCCCGCTACCGTGACCATGGCGCCTATAGGGATGATTATCCCCGGCACCGACGGCATGATCATCACCGTTATTGGCGGGGGGATCGCTGGTAACCGGCACCCCTGATCGCCGGCGGCAAGGCTGTGTGTTGTTTTGGCAGGTCGGTGCCGGGGCAAGATGGGCGATGTTGGCACCGTTCTCCGTGCTGCCGGAGGTCTGAGGTGGCTCCCACCGGCAGGGCTGTTACTGCTCCAGGCGGGTATTTGGGTTGAGAACCAGCAGGAAAACGTTGCCGTCTTCCTTCATCCGTCCCGCCTCTGTACCCGCCGCTTCGCCCGAGCCCCAGAACACATCGACCCGCCCTGGACCGGTCAGGGCCGAGCCGGTATCCTGGACACTGACGAATCGTCGCATTTTTTTCCACTCAACCACCTGGCCGTCGGCCATCACCGGCCTTCTGCTGTCGAGAAAGACAAGAGATCCAGGGGGATACCATTGCTGATCGGTAGCAATGGAGCGTCCGGCGGTCAGTGGCCTGCCCAGGCTGCCGATCGCCGGGCCTGGTTGGCTCCAGTGAAAGAAGATAAAGGAATCGTTCTGGTGGAGGATCATTTCCCGTTCTTCAGGATGGTCGACCAGGTATTGACGGAGGCTGTCCATGTTGACCTCCGCCAGTTGCATCCGGCCGGTATCGACCAGGTATTTGCCGATACTCCGGTATTCTCGGCCATTGCTTTGGGCGTAATGAACGCCGCGGACTGTGCCGTCGGGCAACTGCAGCACCCCCGATCCCTGGACATGGAGGACAAAGGCATCGAAGGGATCCTGCAACCAGCCCAATTCCTGGCCTCGGAGCAGATCGCCGGTTTCAAGTTCTTTTCGAGTCCAAAAGGGGACGATGCCCCCGTCCTGCATCCGACCGATAGTTGGTTTCTTGCCACCGGATCTGCGGACAGCGAGGTCGCTGGGGACGCTATACAGGGGGTAGAGATAGGGCGGTTTGCGCTCAAGGCTGCCTTTGAAAATCGGCTGGTAATACCCGGTGATCAACATGCGGCGGGTTTTTCCGCTCGGGCGGTTGTCAAGCCGGTACACGCTATAGGCGTTTTGGATTTGTTGATTGAGCTGCTCAGCGGTGGGAGCCGCTTCCAGCAGTTTTTGGAAATAAAGGACAGATTCGATCAAGCGCTGGGCGGGCAACGAGGTGCCGGCAACGTTGTAGCAAGTGGCGGCCGGAACCGAACGCAGGTACGCAAGGCTCTGGTCCAAGGCGGCCTGCAATCCTTGTAACTGCAGGTCGTCTGCAAAATACGGGTATTGCGACGCAGGCAGGGGCGCCAAGGCCGATGCGGCTGTACCGGCAGCCAGCAGAAGATACACGGTTGCAGCGATGACGGTCAGGGTTAGCTTCATCCAGGTGTTCCTCTCGGCCTTCGCCTGGACCCCGGGAGCGATTCAGCGGCCAAGGGCTTCGGCTAGTTCGGTCACCGCCATGGCGTATCGGTTGGAATGGTTCCATTCGGTGATCGCCTGGAAATTGGGATACCCGGCGACAAAACGTTTGTCGAACGGGCCACCGGGGGGCAGTTCCAGGCCAACGATGGTGACTGGTCGGTTTTGCGGCGAAGGCGGTAGCGCGGGGTTTTGCACCCGCTGGACCAGATCGATGGGCACCTTGTCTTTGCGGCCTTTTAATTCGGCTGTTACGAGCCGCGGATCTTTGAGCGTATACCCCAATTCTCCGTAAATCGGCGCATCGAGCGTCCAGTTGGATCGTTTCAGGTAATTGGCAATGGACGCCAGAATATCCGGGACCGAATTCCAGACATCCCGCTTGGTGTCGCCATCAAAACTCACCGAATAATCACGAAAGGAGGAGGGGATAAATTGGGTCTGGCCAAAGGCGGCCGCATAAGAACCCATGACCCCTTTAGGGTTGATACCGGTTTCCCGGCAGAGCAGGAGATAATCGATCAACTGTTTACGGAAAAAATCGGACCGCCGCGGGTAGGCGTCAAATAAAGTGTTGAGGGTCCGGAGAACATCATGCTTGCCCTGGCGGGCGCCGTATCGGGTTTCCACGCCCCAGATGGCCACCACCACTTCCCGGTCGACCCCGAAGGTTGTCTCGATTTGGTCCAGGATTTTCTGGTGCAGAGCGAGTTTTTCCTTGCCTTCCCTGATGTTGTTCTTGGTGACGAACAGCGGTGCATATTGGTAGTAGGGCTTGGCCTCCCACTGTTTGTCCATCATCACCAGCACCTGCCGGTTAATGGTCAGATCTTCAAAAATTTCGAGGAGTTCCTGCGGAGAGAATTTATGCTTCTGGGTGAGTTCGGTGAACAGTTGCTGGTATTTTTCCTGCTGCAGATTGATCGGTTGCCCGTCGGTAACCAGGTCGGCAGGCAGAGACTGCGCCGCCACCGGGACCCAGAGGATCTGGACAGCCAGCAACAACAGCCCGACACGGCAGCCGGCGAGCATCGGCGCGTTGAGCCGTTTAATCAGGGAACAGGCAGTCATGAGTGCACCTGGGAACGGGTTAGCGGGAAAACAATTGGGCAAAGCAGGCCATGAAGGTTTCCAACTCGGCTGCGGGCAGCCGGTTGATCCCCGCAGCGGCAGCCCTGCCGCCTCCGGTGGCGAATTGCCGGCACAGGGTATCGGCGCCGGTGCGGTCCGCCAGGGGCGCCCGAACGCTGACCAACAGGCTGCCGTCGGGATTGGGGAGTATAGTGGCATGGGCCATTTCGGGTTGATCGCGGGCCATTTGATTAACAAATACCCCAACCACCCGGTTGGCCCAGCGTTCCGCCGGGAGTCGAAAAACCCGTCCCGCCGAATAGATCCTGAAGGGTTGCAGCCGGGCGGCGTTGGCCATGTCCTGAGCGTATCCGGTCCGCAGCTTTCCCAGGACCGGCGAGGCTTGGTGGAAGCTGAAGGGATCGGCGTACCGGTGGACCTCAATGAAAAGATCGGCGGGGTGCATCATCAGGTCATCGACAGCCAATCCATAGCCGTTGTAATTAAGGAGACGGCCGGTTTCGCGGAGTATGGCTATTTTTTCAGCGGTCAGGCCAAGGTTTTCGGCATGACCGATCGCCACGTCGTCCAGATTGTCGCCAAAGGCGCCGGCGATCGCCCAGAGGCGATATTTCCCGGCGAGAAGCCGATCGATGATGAGGGCGGTGCAGAGGCGGGGTGAAGGATCGATGTGGGCTTCCAAAAATGCGGATTCCGGAATCTCGCCACTGTAATGATGATCCGCATAGAAGATGCAATTCTCGTCGGCCAGCAATTGTTCGAGCGCCTCCCGGTTTTTGTCAAGGGAGATATCCAGGACGGTGATGCGGCTGGCAACGGTTCCCGTCAGTCGAGGGAGGAGTGCTATGTCGCGTTTGACCCCGGTAACGAGCCGTGCCCCAGGTTGCGGGTGGTGCAGGCGAAGTTGCTGCAGGGCGCAGATGCCATCGGCATCGCCATTGAAAACATCGATGCTGTTCATGAATGAAAAAACCTGCGGTGAAATCGGGCAGAGTTGCGCTAAAAGCCGGGCAAGCCAAAAGCGCTCCCGATGTTAGCCAGGCGGAAGGTCACCATATAGTTTTGATCGCCCGGGGTGGTATCTGCGGAAAGCTCCACCGACCAGCAGGGTTGGGTGTAACGCAGCCGGATTTTTTCCGATATGGTTTCACTCGTTTCTATGGCCCGCTGCAGGCTGTATCCGGCGGCAAAATTATAAGGGAGCAGATACCAGGTGCTGCCGCTGACCGAATTGATATCAGTCAGGGAGTTGTATTGGTAATCTAAACCGAAGGTGTCGCCGCGTTCGCTTAAATAATCGGCCTCGATGGCATGGCGAAAAGCTCCGTCGCCATAGATATCGATATCGGTTCGGTACATCAGGCGCAGGTACTGCAACGGGTAAAAACCGGTCTTGATGGTGACCGGAGCGAGAGGCGTATCGCTCTCTTGGCTTCGCAGGTCGTAGACCTGGCGTATTTTGAGGAAGGCGTATTCGCGATCAAATTCGCGGCCTTTATGTTCACCGAAGATCTTGATGAAATTATCGATTCCGTAATACAGGCCATTTTCTTCTTCGAGGGCATCGACGCTGTCGAATTGCGGAAACACCGCAACCGTATCATCAGGCATGGCGGTGTACCCATAGCCGACATAGGGGCGCAGGGTGTGGCTCCAGGCGTTGACCTCACCGATATTTGCGGAGAAATCGCGCAGCAGGATGGTGCCGAGTTCCCCGCCCAGATTAACGAAAAATCGGTTTTCAGAATTGTCATTTTCCCAGCCGGAGGCGCCGTTGTCCTGTATCATGTACAGGGTATCTCGGACCCCGCCGTGGATTGTCGATTCAAGATAAGGACTGATGGGGATTGCTGTTGTTATTTGAGGTAAGAGATCGACCCGCTGCGCTCCGACGCCTTCTTCCCGGTAAAAATTGGTATAATTGGCGTTCCAGGAAAAATCAGGCCCTCCGGTTTCGTGAATGGGGACGAGGCCGGCGTGGGTGACGGAGGGCAGTTTCCAGGCCTTGGAAGGATTGTTGGCGTTGTAATTCTGGTCGCTGACGTCATCAACGATAAAAAAATCGCCATACAGCGAGGTCCCGTTCTCCCAGGACCGCAGCGTCATAAAAGTGTTTTCACGATATTGATTGGTTTTGTCGAGAAATCCGCGGCCAAAGGTATCGGAAAATTTTTTCTGGCTGGCAGTGAAGCCGGTGGCTCCGGAATCGAATTCCCGCAGATAATCCATGTCGGAAACCACATCCACATCCAGGCGGGTGATCCACTGGCCGATATCCTGATCCGATTTCCCACGCAACCAATACCGATCGGAATTGGTGTGGGTGAATTGTCCGTCCTGGTAATATTCGGCTTCGGAAGGGTCGGACAGGCTATCTGCGAGGAAATTCCCCATCCACATCCCTTTGCTGGTCTCGTCGAGTACATAACGGAATTCCGCGCCGTTCATCAGGCCGCGATTGCTGTAATACCGGGGATAGAGTGTGATGTCGGTGCTGGGGGAAAGGTTGATGAAAAAAGGTGTTTCCAGGTTGAATCCGTCACGGCTCGACGTGGAAATGGAAGGAAAAAGAAAGCCGGTCTGGCGTGTCCGTTTCGCGGGCAACACCATGAGCGGAGAATACAAAATCGGTACGTCTTTGATTCGAAAGGTGGCGTGTTTCAGCCAGGCATAACCACCATCGGTGACTTCCACATCGGCAGCCCCGAAACTCCATGGCGGGGTTTCGCCCTTTTCAAGCTTACAAGTTACAATCCAGCCATCGGCAATGTGATAGGTCAGCTCGCCGGTTTTTTCAATCACCTTGCCTTCCATGTGCATGGTTTGGTCCTTTTGGACGACCGTGGCCTTTTCGAAGGTGCCGGTTGCCTCCTGGATATCGATGCTGCCGGATTCGGCGGTCATCTGGTCACCTTCGACTTCGATAAAAAGATTGCCCCGTGCTTTAATTTTGCCTAGTTTTATATCGTAGGCTACCCAATCGGCTTTAATCGTTGTCAGGGTCTTGGTCTCGGCAGCGGTCTCCGTTATTAGGCTGTCGGCTGGTCCCCCCTTTTTTTCACGGCTATTCCATTCGACCGGGAGCGTTGCTCCGGTTCGGGAAATTGGCTGTTTTTTTTCCAGAAGCACATTGCCTTCGGCAACGACGCTTGGCGGATCTTCATACCGGGTGATTTTGTCGGCGGTTATTTCCCAATGGGCGTTGGTCGACTCAGCTGATGCCAGCGTTGCGTGCAGGAATGAATAAATCAAAAAAACGAGCAAAAACGGAAGGATCGGTGAGGGTTGGATGATGTGCTTCACCTCGATCGGCTCCTTGGGAAGTTAACTGTAAGCAAGAGGGCGAATTCGCTGGCCGAAAACGTAACTTGCTTTCGTACGGCAATCCAACTGGTCGTATCCACACAAAAAACAATAATAATACAAGAACAAATATCGGCTTCGAATGTACGTGTACGCCGGTGTTGTGTCAAGTGAAAAGTCATTGATTTGCCTTGCGTCTCCGTGTACATTGGTATAAATATCGGCAGTCGAAAATATTGTCTAATGGCCTGTTTTTCCAAGGCTTGCAGAAGCAGTCTTACTTTTTAAGCTTTTCGCAACAGCATCCACTATCCGCAGCGCTGTATGAAATATATTTTCGGCCCGGTGAATTCCAGGCGACTTGGCCGCTCTCTCGGCATTGATCTGTTTTCAGATAAAATCTGCAATCTCAACTGTATATATTGCGAAGTAGGGACTGCTACCACCTCCGTCGGGCAACGCGCCTTTCATACCCCTCCACAAGCAATCATTGAAGAGATTAATGCCTTCTGCGCGGACGCCGGTCGGTTGGATGCGGTTGATGTCTTCACTGTGACCGCCCAGGGTGAACCGACATTGCACAGTGGACTTGGTCAGATTATCGGCCATCTCAAACTGATTACCGATAAACCCGTTGCTGTTTTGACCAACGGAACCACCTTGATGCAAGCCGATGTCCGCCTGGAACTTGCCCTGGCCGATATCGTTATTCCCTCCCTCGACGCAGCCTTGGTCGAGAGTTTTTTAAAGGTCGACCGGCCTGGCGCTGATGTAAATCTTGAGGAAGTCATTGAGGGCTTAACCTCTTTTTCCCTGGAATATCGTGGCAAGTTATGGCTTGAAATCCTTTTTGTCCAAGGATTTAACGATTCTTTCCGGGATGTGGAGGCGCTGGTTTCTGCGCTCAGGCCCATGCGTCTCGACAAGATTCAGCTGAACACCGTTGTCCGCCCGCCCGCGGTTCCTTTCGCTCGGCCGGTGGGATGGGGAAGGCTGGTTGAAATAGCTCAATATTTTCATGAACACCTAGCTGTTCCGGTTGATCTCCCCTTTGAGCCAGCGGAAGAGGCTTCCCGGATGCAGCCGCCAGAAGTTTTGAAAACCAAGCGGGTCTTATCTTTGGATGAGGCGCTGGAAGAAATTTTACAGATGTTAAAGCGGCGGCCATGTACAGCCGTCGATATTGACCGGACTTTTCAACTCGGTGGTCCGGAAAAAGTTGAGCAACTGCTCGAACCGTTAGTGAACTCGGGTGCACTGCAGCGGCAGAATCACGGGAACACCAGTTACTATCAGTAACCATCGACCATGCAATGACGAGGCGGATTGATATCGCCCAGCGTCAGAAGCGGGTCAATAAAAGCGGGCTGCGTTGCTTTAATAATTCACGCGAAGGAAACAAATGTCAGAAAACGAACAGAACTCAAATGAAGAAAAAGGCACCCTTGTGCGCAAAGCAAAAACCGGTGCCTGGTGGAAAAGTGTAACCAAATCCGTTTCGGAAGCAGCCCGGGAACCGATTGAATCTTCCACTGTCAGCCCTGAGGGATTTGAAAAAGAAGCACAGAGTGAAATCCAACCTGCCGGTGCGATGGCGATTAAATCTCCACCGTCCCCGGTAGAGGTCGCTCAGGAGGTCGCTGCTCCGGGCGTCGTTCCTTCTTCCGCTCCAATCGAAGAGCTCGTAGGCGCTGCGGGTGTTGAAGGAACTGAAGGGGAGGCATCCCAAGAAGAGCAGGCCCCGGTCAAAAGCAAGAGAAGGCCGCGCCGTGGTGGCCGAAAACGCTCGAAACGGGGTGATGCGCCGCAGAAAGACGAGGTTGGAGAGGGCGTTTCAGAAGAGGACGACTTGCCCGATGCTGCTGCTGAAGAGGACGATGATGACCAGCTCGATGAGGATATTTCCGAAATCCCAGACAAAGCCGTCACTTATAAGCTTCTTATTAATGCAGAGGAGCCGGAAGAGTGCCGGATTGCACTGGTTGAAGACGGACGGCTTGAATCTTTCCACGTCACCACCGTCGATCGTGAGCCCACAAAAAACAATATCTATAAGGGAAGGATTGTTTCGATTGAGGCCAACCTGCAGGCCGCCTTTGTCGATATTGGTACAGGAAGAAACGGGTTTTTACCGTTCAGCGAGATTCATCCCGAATATTTTCGCCAGGACGTCAATGAGCGTATTCGTGCTCTCATCGCCCAGCAGCAGTGGAAAAAACTAAAAATTGAAGACGTTGTCCAGAAAGGGCAGGAGGTGTTGGTGCAGGTTGTGAAGGAAGTCACCGGCAACAAGGGCGCCAACATGACCACCTTTCTCTCCTTGCCGGGTCGTTGCCTGGTGTTGATGCCGGGAAGTGACAGTGCGGGCATATCGCGAAAAATCGTCGGCGAGGAGCGCAGGGCCAGCCTTCGCGAAATTATGAGCGAGTTTGAGATCCCTGAGGGGATAGGGTATATCATCAGGACTGCCAGTGCCGAAATTACCGGAGCGACCCTGCAAAAGGATTTGAGCATGTTGCTGGAACTCTGGGAGGAGATTAAGAAACGCGGACAGACCATGGAGGCGCCGGCCTTGGTGTACGAGGAGCAAGATACGGTTGTTCGTTTTTTGCGCGACCATTTTTTCTCGGAAATTCATGAAATCACGGTCGATACCCAGGAATCGCTGAACAATGTCAACGCTTTTATCGAGCAGCTGCCGCCCAAACAGAAAGAGGTCAACGTCCGACTCCATCGCGGCACCAAGCCTATTTTTAATCAATATAATATCGAGGAACAGATCGAGTCGATTTATAAACCGCAGGTTGCCTTGCCGTCTGGAGGGTCGATAGTGATCGATCCAACCGAGGCCTTGGTGGCGATCGATGTTAACTCCGGTCGCACCTCGAAAAACAGCGATTTTGACGAAACCATTTTTCTTGCTAACATGGAGGCCGCGGCGGAGTTAGCCCGGCAGCTCAGATTACGCGATTTGGGTGGGTTGATCGTGGTGGACTTCATCGATATGCGCAATAAAAAACATATTCGGGAAGTCGAGCGGCAGGTCAAGATCAGCATGAAGCGCGACAAGGCCAAGGTTGACATCAGTAAGATTTCCCGTTTCGGCTTGATGCAGATTTCCCGGCAAAAAATGGGCGCTCCTATCGAAAAGGGCAGTTACCGTACTTGCGAATATTGCCAGGGGCGCGGTGTGGTCAGGTCCGTTGAAACCCTGGCCCTGTATTATCTGCGGCGCATCCAGACTGGAATCAGTCGGAAAAATACCGCTAGGGTTGAATGCCGATTGCCCATTGATGTCGCTCAATATCTACTCAATAAGAAACGCGCTGAATTAGCTGATCTGGAAGTTAAACACCGGGCAAAGATTGATATCATTCCCAGGTTTGAAATGAAACCGGCGGAAAATCAGATTGATTTCCTGGAGGCCGAAATAGCCAGGTAAAAGGAAGTAGGAGGCATAGGCTGTTTTTTGTGAGCTTGGGCAGTCGCCTGGGGGCTTGATAAGCAGAAACTGCTTGTGCAAAGATTTTTTTCGAGATATAATTACGCTTGATCGTATTGCGCCAGTAGCTCAGCTGGATAGAGTGCCGGACTACGAATCCGTAGGTCGCAGGTTCGAATCCTGCCTGGCGCACCAAAAAAATCAAGGACTTAGAGACCCCCTCTCTAAGTCCTTTTTTGTTTTTCAACTTCACCGTCCAACTCTAGTCCAACTTTTCCGGGGAATATTAAGGATACACCGGGAAGCTTCCTGTCTCTATTTATCTCCCGCTCACCATTTTAGGGCGTAAAATATCCCCACTCCGTCGAGCGCCCTCTCAAGCAGTAGCAAACTCCCCTGTTAAGCCTTTTGTATATATATTGGTTCAAGTAAGCCGCTCCGCGGCAGTCCCAATCTGCAAATCCAGC
>CAIMMA010000752.1 GCA_903842475.1 uncultured bacterium | reverse complement strand
CCACGGCCTGTCTTGCCGGGGCGCTTTTTGCCGAGGCCTCCCTTAAGGAATGCAAGGCTACCGGATCGACCGCTGTTCGTGCCAATTTTTCCAAGGCCGATCTGACAGGCACCAATTTGCACAGGGCAGTGATCACGGCGGCTGACTTCTCAGACGCGAACCTTGATCACGCCTGCTTCAGCGAAGCAGACGGTTGTCAGGCAACCTTTGACGGCGTGCAAGGAACAGGCGCTGATTTCAGCAAGGCCATCTTGGTCGCCTCACGGGCCAGCAAGGAGACCAACCTTGTTGCCGCCCTATTTTCCGGGGCCGACCTGACCCGTTCCTGCTGGGAACAGGCCCGCCTCTCCGGGGCCCGCATGGCCGGGGCCGTGCTGGATGGCGCCGATTTCAGCAGGGTTAGGTTTGAGCGGGTGTACCTGGTCAATGCCACCGCGCGGGGGGCCAACTTTATGAAGGCGGTCATGACCAGCTGCGATCTGCGCGGGGTCAATTTTTTCAAGGCCTCGTTCCGTCATGCGCGGCTTAATCACTGTGACCTGAAACAGGCAAACATGTTCGGTGTGGATCTCTATGGCGCCAAGATAGTGGCAAGCGACATCCAGGGAACGGATTTCAGACGAGCACAGGCACGGGCCGCTGAATAACGCACCGAATACCAAGGAGCAGTTCTATGACATCAATCGGTAAAAAATTCAGTTTTGCCTCAATGGCAGGAACGCTGGCAGCGGACACCTTTGACGTGGTCAGTTTTACCGGAGCGGAAGGGCTTTCAAAACTATACCATTTTGATGTAACCCTGGTTTCGGACACCGACGCGATTGATCTTGAAAGCGTGATTCAGTCCAGGGTGACGCTGACGATTCTGCGTGATGACGGCAATATCGTTTTTAACGGCATGCTGTCGGCCTTTGAACAGATGGGAACCGCTCAGGGGCTGACCCAGTACCGGGCCGTCCTGACCCCGGCGTTCTGGCGCCAGACCCTGACCTACCACAACCAGATCTTTCTCGACAAGACCATCCCGCAGATTATCGAAGCGGCCCTCCAAGACGGCGGCCTGACCACCCTTGACTATGAATTGCGGCTGACCGGCCAATACCAGCCGCATGAATATATCTGCCAGTACAACGAAAGCCACTACAACTTCATTTCCCGCCTGATGGAACGGGAGGGCATCTATTATTATTTTGAGCAGGGCGCGGAGAGCGAAAAGCTCATTATAACCGATACGGCCCTGCTGCACTCGGTCATGGCCGAGGGGAAGAAGGTCTATTACACCCAGACATCGGGGCTGGATGAAGCCTCCCGAGAGGAGGTTGTCAAATCGCTGGTCTGCAGCCAAAAGATGCTGCCGGCACGGGTGCTGTTGAAGGATTACAACTACCGCAAGCCCTCGCTGGAACTGTCCGTGGAACACGTGGTTGCCAAACTGGGCTTTGGCGATGTCTTCATCTACGGCGAGCATTTCTCCACCCCCGAGGAGGGGGCCCAGTTGGCAAAGGTACGCGCCGAGGCGCTCATCTGCCGGGCGCGGCTTTTTCAAGGGGAGAGCCTGATTCCCTACCTGCGGCCGGGATACCTTTTTCAACTGGCTGGCCATAATCGCGCCGATTTTAACGACACCTATCTGACCACCGACCTGACCCACCATGGCGACCAGACCTTCCTCTTCACCTCCGGGCTGGGCGCAGCCGGCTCCACCCGCGAACAATCCTCATTCTACCACAACAGTTTCACCGCGATCAGCTCCAGCAACCAGTTCCGGCCTGAGCGGGTCACGGAAAAGTCCCGTATTTCCGGAACAATGAACGCCCACATCGATGCGGCCGGAAGCGGGCAATACGCCGAGGTGGATAATCAGGGGCGGTACAAGGTGATCCTGCCCTTTGACCTGAACAGCGCCATGGGCGGCAAGGCCTCCTCCTGGCTGCGGATGGCGCAGCCCTATGCCGGCGAAAACCATGGCATGCACTTTCCGTTGCACAAGGGGACCGAGGTGCTGCTGACCTTTATAGACGGCGACCCGGACCGGCCGATCATCGCCTCTGCGGTACCGAATCCGATCACCCCCAGCCCGATAAATTCGGCAAATGCCACCCAGAGCCGGATCACCACTGCCGGGGGCAACAAACTGCACATGGAGGATCAGCAGGGCAGCGAAGGGATGCTGCTGCAGACGCCGAAAAGCAACACTTCGTTCCGGTTGGGCCTTGTCAGTGCGACCAGCGAGACTGAACCGCCAACAAACCAGGAACTGCAGGACCAGATTAACGAGATCAATACTGAACTGGAGAAGGAAAAAACCGAACAGGAGGAAGAGGAAGCAAACTCCGGTGTTTCTATCTATACCGGAGCAGGGATCGAAATAACCAGCGCCTGGGAGAATTCGTTGACCTTGGGGGAATGTACGGAGGTCACGATCGGCGCGGCTAACGATATATTGCTAGGAACGGAAACATCGATCACAGCAGGCGCAGCGATGGAGATCTTTCTCGGCACCAAGATGGATCTGACTGTTGCCAACACCGTTGAGTACTATAACGGTGATGTTTGTACCATCTGTGCGGAGAATGAGTTGACCGGACAGACGTCAGTGCTGATCAAGGCAGGAGGGGAGTCACCCGCGATTGCAGCTTCGGTGGCAGCCATCCTTGTGCTGACTGCGGCTTCAAGCGTACTCGCGACGGCCATGGGCAAGGCATCGAAGGCATCGGCTGCTGAAATTACTACTGTCAATGAGGCCATCATGGTGATCAACACTCTGCTTTGCATATATGCAAACTCTACAGTGTTCAAAGCCGCTGAAAAACTGACCTATGCATCAACCATAGAGATGGGCCTAACGGAAATCGAGATAAAATCACCCGAAATCAAGATGGAAGCACTCCTGACCGGTATCTCAATGACAGCCATGGTGGGAGGGATTGAGAGTACGGCAACACTTGGCGGCATCACCAACACGGCAATCGCTGGCGGCATCACCAATACGGCGACCGCCGGCGGCATCAGCAACACAGCGGTAACAGGCGGCATCAGCAATACGGCCACCGCCGGCGGCATCACCAACACAGCAGAGGTGGAGGATATAAGCAACACAGCAACAACAGGTAACATAAGCAATAGCGCTATGAGCGGAACCATAAGCAGCCTGGGACTGACCAATAAGATGACCGCCATGCAATCTCTTTTGCTGAAATCGGAAGGCAGCGCTTCTGTCACATCAACTGCGGGGCTCACCTTGGATGGCGGGATCAGTACGACGCTTAAGGCAAGTAACAGTTTAGAGATCAACTGCCCCGCCGGGAGCGTTTCGCTTAACGGTGCGCTTATCAAGCTCGGGTAGGTGCAAAATGAACGTTCCCTATCCTCAACGGTGCCCGCATGACTCGTGATGACCTCCTCAACATCCTGAGCGCAGAGCAGTGCATTGCAGATATAAATCTATCCGGCTCTTCCCTGTCTGGGCTTGATCTGTCGGGCCGACTGTTCGAACGGGTAGCCCTGCAGGGGGCCGACCTGTCGGGGTCCAGCCTCATCGGTAGCCAGTTCAGAGAATGTGACTTCAGCGGCGCCCTGCTCAACGGTGCGGATTGCACCAACGCCTCTTTTAACTCGTGCCGTCTGGCCGACACCCTGTTTGTCGGCGCAACCCTCTACAATACAACCTTGGTACAGTGTGAGACCGGCAGGCTTGACTTCAGCCAGGCCAATCTGGAACGATTCACGGCGATTGCCACCCCCCTGCTCGGCGCCCTCTTCAATGGCACCAATCTCACCAGCGCCATCTTCACCGCGACCGCCCTGGATAAGGTGAAATTTCCCGGATGCAGGCTGACGCTCGCGGTCTTCGAGCAGGCCTCTCTGCAGGAGGCGGATTTCTCGGCTACAGATCTGACCAAGTGCCGGTTTACGGGCGCCAACCTGAGCGGGGCCAAATTCACTGGAGCAAAAGGGAGCTCAGCGGGATTTATCGATGTTCGGGCCGAGAAGGCCGATTTTTCCGGTGCTGATCTGCAGATGGCCAATTTCTCCGGAGCCACTCTCAATGGAGCCGCTTTCGGGCGTGCCTGCCTGGAAAAATCGCTCTTTGTCGGCGCTTCACTGCAAAAGGCGATTTTAATCGGCACCAAGCTGGCGTATGCTGATTTTTCCAGGGCAATCGTCACCGGCGCCGATTTTTCCGAAGCCGACCTGTCCGTGGCCAACCTCCACCGGGCGAATTTTTCTGACGCCAGACTTGCCGGTGCCAAGATACGGGGCGTCAGGCAAACCGACCGGGAACTGGCCGAGGGGGAGACCTGGGTATCGCCGCTGAAAATCCAACAGGAGACAACATAATGGCTGACAGACACAATGTACTCATATTCAGGCAGCCCGAGACGCCGGGTCTACCCGATATGGCGTCAAGCGGGGCAACCATCGATACCGCCAGAGTCGTCCAGCGGGACAACGCCGAATTCCTTCTGGTAACAACCGGTGCCCTGGCGCTACGGGGTAAAAAGGCCGCCGGATGCCTGTTGGAACCGGAGGCAAACGATACGGTGCTGATTGTCCGCAACCTAGCGGCAGGGACGTACATCCTGACCGTGCTCGAGCGTGGCGGCCATGCCGGTCGGGTCATGCTGCCCGACGACACAACCCTCGGCGCTACGGACGGGGCCTTGCGGTTGGCCAGCGACACGGTCGAACTGGTCGCTGCGACATCAACAAGCATTAATGCCCCGGAGATTAAACTGCAAGGGCTGCGGGGCGAGGCGTCCTTTGCCGATCTTTCACTGACGGCCTGCGTTACCGCCGTTAAGACCGGCAAACTGTCGCTGGTGGCCGCAACCATGGACACCGTTGCGGAGCGGATTACCCAGAGAGTCAAGGACTGTTTCCGCTGGGTGGCGCGGACGGACAGCACCAAGGCCGGTCAGATCAACATCAGCGCGGAACACCGCCTTGACCTGAAGGCCGGTGACGCCTCGCTGGTGGCCCGGCATGGCGTCAAGGTCGATGGCGACAAAATCCATCTGGGATGATGGAACCAAAATCAGGAGAAACGAATGTTTGCCACAACCATTGCCGGCGGCATGCAGAGCATTACCGCCCCGGATGTCTGTAATACCGTCGTCGGCCCGGCGGTGTCGCCGATCCCCTATCCGGATATCGGCGTGCCTTCCTCGGCGACGCCAACGGCGACCAAGGTGTTCATCGTCGGGGCGCTGGCGCTGACCAAAGCTTCCAAGACCGAGCCCACCAACGGCGACCAGCCCGGTGCTTCCGGCGGTGGCGGCGTGGTTTCTGCCAAGATCATGGGGGCGGCGGAATACATCATGTCCAGCATGAAAGTCAAGATCGAAGGCAATCCGGCGGTGCGGCTGACCGACACCATGAAGCTCAACGAAGGCAACACGGTCGGCCTCAACTGCGCCCCCAGTCAAACCAAGGTGATGATCCTGAGCTGATGTTTTTTTTGGAGCTCCGGATAATCCGGGCTTTGCCCGAGATAAACCCACGAACAACAAGAAAGAGGATACCTGCATGAAAAAACAGCTCTGGCTTACTTCTCTGAGCTCTGATCGGAGCATCCCCTCGGCGGTCAGTGCCAAGCTTAGGCCGTACGGCTATGACGTCGCCGGTTCTCTCTGGAATGACGACATCGAACGCATGGGCTGGCAGGATTCCCGGGACATGCTGATCAATCCGGCGCTGGCAGGCTGGTTGGTGGTGGCGCCGCCTGAAGAACTGGCCAAAGCTTCCGTACGTTACGGCCTGTCGCTGCTCGCGCTCTCCGTAGCCGCTCGCCGTCCCGGCCTGCCTCTCTTCATCATCTCCTGCGGAGCTGCGACCAAGAGCGAAGACCTCCCCACGCCGCTTACCGGAGCCCACCTGCTGACGATTGACGAGCCGGCCCTGTGCGCTAAAATTGTCGCCAAAACCAGCGTGCCCGCACCGCCCCGCCGCCTTGACTACCGTATCGATATCGTTGGGGATCAGCAGGTGGGGCAATGGTTTGAAATTGGACCGGTGCAAGGAGCGTGGCAAGGGGTCATCTTTGGGATCTGTGGCGGTGAAATCACCTTTCAGGCGGTGGGTCCGGCGAGCACGCTGCCGAAGAATACGGTGCTGAACTATCCGATGCAGGGTATTCAGCTCACGCTCGGCGAGCGGGAATTTACAGCCTGGGGGGTGCGGAATGAAGTGCCGCACGGGACGTCCTATTTTGCCAAGGTCAAGGGGATGCCGGAAGCATTGGTGTTCGGATCGTTTCCGGAGGGTGACGAACCGGAGTTGTTTACAGTGCGGTTGGTCTGATGCCGTCCCTGGAAATCCACGCCATGCAGATACCTGAGCAACCCTTTTCCATCGTCGCCTTTGCTCCCTTTCTTGCTGCGGAAACGGTTGAAAAAACGGCCGTCACGCAACCTCTCCCGATTCAATCCGTTGATCACGGATTAGCCCTGCTCCGCCCTACGCTGTATATTCCGCTGCCCCAATCACTCGCCCCGGAAGCGGGGATACTGCTGGAATTCACCTCGCTGGCCGATTTTGCCCCAGAGGCCATGGTGGCGCGGACCCCATGGCTCAGGGCGCTGCGGGATGGCAGCCGCGTCGGATCAGCGCCGGCGCCGCCAACTGCGGCAACACCCCTCGACAACATCCTCGACATGGTCGATTTTCCAGGAAAGCAGGAGGACGGCCCCGGGCGGTCTGCTGTAGAAGGGAACGAGGCTGAGGCGATGGTCGCCGGGGTACTGACCCGAATTGCTGCCGATGACGATTTTCGGCGGTTGGAAGCAGCCTGGCAGGGGGTTGCCCTGCTGTTCGAGGCGGCCGGTGCGGAGCAGCTACGCCTTGCCCTGGTGCCGGTGTCCCGCGAAAATGCGGCTGAAGTGCTAGCGTCAAGCGGACCGCTGCTGGACGATGACCCGCCGGATCTTCTTGTGCTGGATGCGCCGTTTGATGCAACCCCGGTCGGCATGCGGCTGCTGGAGGCCGCGGCCAACCTGGCTGAACGCCTGACCTCTCCGGTGGCCTGCTGGTTTGGCCCCGATTTTTTTCACCTGGATTCCTGGTCCGGCCTGGAGCATCTCCCGTATCTGCCCAATCATTTGGACGGCTTCTCCTATGCGAAATGGAAAGCGCTCCGTGCCCAGCCAGCCGCATTCTGGACCGTTGCCGCTTGCAACCGTTTTTCCCTAGGGCCTTCCAGGCCGGGTGCGCCGGTATCAAAGCTGTTCAGGCAAGGCAAGCCGCACTACCTGGCCCCGGTCTGGGGCGTCGCCGCCCTGCTGCTGCAGGCGAAGGCAAGAACCGGCAGTCCGCTCAGGCTTGCTTCGCAGCTGCTTCGTCTCCAGGACGCTGCCGGGGAGCATTTCCCGCCCCTGGAGACCACGATCACCGGCGACCGCGCCCTGCAGATGACAGCGAGCGGTTTACTCCCGCTGGTGCAGTCTACCGACCAAGGGCTGCATCTGACCGAGGCCCGAACCATCAACGGGGAGCCAATCCTGTCGCCGTTGATCCTCTCAACGATCATCCACACCCTTATCGGCTTGCGTGAAAACTCCGGCCCCAGCAGTGAGCCGGAGTTGCTGGCGTCCACCCTGGAACAGGTGTTTTCCCGGCATCCCCGCTTCACGGGGGTGCTGCCTGCCGGTGCCATCACTTTTGAAGCCGCAGGCTGTGACGACTCTGGCCGCGTTATGCTGGACGTCAGGTTGCATTACAGGGCGTCCGGCGCTAAGAACATTGAATTTACTTTCAAATGGTAATGTGGTAACTGTCCCAGTTCATATGATAAGGCCTTTTCTCCTTATATTCGCAGTGCTTCTGATGACTTCCTGCGCCCGCGACAGCACCTTGCGCGGTCACGGCTCCCTGGTGACTTTCGGCCTGAATTATACCTACGAGCCGGGTCAGGTGGTGGCGCTGCTGCCATTGGTCAACTCCGAACGAACCAGCTTTAATGATCTCGTCACCAACCGTTTTGCCGACCAGCTGACCGCGGTCGGTTTTTCGGTATTGAGCCCGGAGAAAGTCACGCAGGCGGCGGCAAAGGCGAAGATCAACCTTCTAACCATTCCGTCCGATGCCCAACTCGCCAGCCTGGGAAAAGCCCTCGGTGTTCGTGTTCTTATCGTGGGATCGTATAGTTGCCTCCAGAACGCAACCGGAGAGGGCGAAGAGGCCATTGCCATACTTTCCGCTCGTTTTCAGGATGCCGCCAGCGGGGAGACGCTGATCTCCGCCAGCACCCACGCGGATGGCGTCACACCGGCGACCCGCGCTTTGGCTCTGGTAATCCGCAGCAACGCCATGCGGGATCTGTTCCGCAAAGGAATCGACAGTTACAACCAGAAAGACTATGCCGAAGCCATCACCCGCTTCAGCACACTTATCGCCATGGATCCAAATCGGATAGAAGCGTACCATAACCGTGGGACCTCGTATTTGAAAACCGGCGACTATCAGAAAGCGCTGGCCGACTACGACCGGGCCTTGGCGGTGCTTGCGGAAAAAGAAGAAGTCGCTCCAGTGTCTTTTTCACCGTCCCCCCAGGAGGAACAGCCGGAAAAAGCGGGGCTGCTGTTTGGCAGGGGTATTGTGCTGGTTCAATCGGGAAAGCCGGCGGAGGCAATCGCCGATTTTACCAAAGCGCTGGACGCGGGGTATGACTCGGCAACCATTCATGCCAATCTCGGCAATGCCCATTTCAAGCTGAAAGAGCTCAACAACTCGCTTGTCGAGTATGGGAAAGCCATTAAGGCCGATTCAACCCGGGCTGATTTTTACTACCAGCGCGGGCTCGTTCTTGAAGAGGTCAACACGCTGAATGCCTCAAAGGATTTTTCAAAGGCAATCAGCCTCGACCAGCGGTATCCGCTGGCCTTGGCGGCCCGCGGCAGAGCGAATCTGAAGCTTGGCAATCCGGCGGACGCGATCAAAGATTACACCCAGGCCATCGAGTACGACCCTGGCAATGTGGAATACCTGACCGGCAGAGGCGCCGCCTTCTTTCAAGCAGGCGACTATGACAGCGCCATCAAAGATTACTCCGATGCCATTGCCGCCAACCCAACCTATTACCAGGCGTATCTCGGCCGTGCAGTCAGTTGCGCCGCCAAGGGAGACGATACCTGCGCGGCTAAGGATTTCGACACGGTGCTTTCATCCGGGACGGTCGTGTCCGGCACTGCCTCTCTGGAGGCCGGAATTTTTCAGGTAAAGCAGGGAAAATACCGGGAAGCAATCACCAATTTTGACAAGGCCATCGAAACCGCCGGTAAGGATGGGGTTGTGTATTCCAACCGGGGAAAGGCGCTGCAGATGATGGGGAGCTACCGTGATTCTGCTCTGGACTTCAGCCGCTCCCTTGAGTTACGGGCAGACAACCCGCAGGACTATTTTAATCGGGGCTATTCCAATATGCAAAACGGCGGATACCGCCAGGCCATAGACGATTTTAACAAGGCAGCCCGCCTTGACCCCAACTATTCGCCGATATTCAGCAACCGGGGATACGCCTACCAGAAAAGCGGCAAT
>CAIMMA010000751.1 GCA_903842475.1 uncultured bacterium | reverse complement strand
GGAACAGGCGGGGATCAACCTCCCGGCCAGCGAGATCCAGATAACCCAGGCCGATACCTTTAACATGGTGGAAGGCTCGTACACCGCCGGTAAAAACATCCGGGTGGTGGCCCAGGTCCAGCCTGCGGTGATCGCCCGATTGGACGAAAACAGCGGGTCAATCGCCACTGCCGGCAGGCTCTAAAAGCCGGTCACCCCAGCCATTGAACAACTTCCTTCCCTGAGGCACGCTCCCATGCTGAAAGCGACATCATCCCTTGGCGTTATCTTTTTTCCTGCCTATGACTGGGCGATTTCCCCCACCCACCCCGAGCGGGAAGAACGATTGCTGTATACCCAGGACCAGTTCCGCGAAGAGGGGCTGTTCGATATCGAGGGGATCAGCGAGCACCGCCCCCTGCTGGCCACGGACCAGGATATCATGCGGGCCCATTTCTGCTTTCCCTCGGTTAGCGCCATCTGCACCGAATCGCACCGCATCTCAGCGGGCGGCGCCATCCAGGCAGCCCGCCTGGTGCTGGAACAGGAAACCCGGCGCGCCTTTGCCCTGGTCCGCCCGCCGGGCCACCACGCCATGAAGGTGGTCCACGGCAACCGAGGTTTTTGCAATATCAACATCGAGGCGGTGATGGTCGAATGGATTCGCGAACACTATGGTCGCAAACGCATCGCCATCGTCGACACCGACTGCCACCATGGCGACGGCACCCAGGACGTCTATTGGCATGACCCGGATGTCCTCTTCATCTCCATCCACCAGGACGGCCGCACCCTCTATCCGGGCTCGGGTTTCCCCGAGGAAAACGGCGGCCCCAAAGCACTGGGCCGCACCATCAACATTCCCCTGCCGCCGCGCACTGCAGATGCCGGCTATCTCTATGCCCTGGATCAGGTGGTGCTGCCGATCCTGGCGGCGTTCAAGCCGGATCTGGTGATCAATTCCGCCGGCCAGGACAACCACTATTCCGACCCGATCACCAATATGAAGTTTTCGGCCCAAGGCTACGCCCAGCTCAACGAACGGCTCAAACCCGATATTGCCGTCCTGGAAGGCGGGTATTCGATCAAGGGGGCTCTGCCCTATGTCAACCTCGGTATTTGCCTGGCCATGGCCGGCTGCGATTACTCGGCGGTGCGCGAACCGGATTTCGACCCAATCGCCCTGCGCGAAGAACCGGACACCATGGACTACATCAAAACCCTCTGCGGCCAATTGACCGACAATTATTTCCGTCCCAAACCCGGAGCGTTTGAAAAACAAGGCGAATATTTCATCCGGGAACGCAAAATCTACTACGACACCGACGGTATTCTTGAGAAACAGCGGGAGGAAATGAAGGATTGCGACCAGTGCCGGGGGGTACGCCTGATCAAATCGAGCTCAAGCCACCTCCCGCCCTGCCTGGGAGTCGAGCTGCCGATTGATTGCTGTCCGGCCTGCGAACGCGAAGCCTACGAGCAGTTCCATCGGAAAAACGACGGATTTCTGGTGGCCCAACTCCTGGACCAGAAAAACAAACAGTATCGTTATCGCTCCAAGCAATAAGCTGAAAGTGCGCCCGTTTGCTTAGCGGATCCGGAGCACCTCGGACCCCGCAGGATGCACTCACCCGCATCACCGCTGTTTTTCTATCTTTTTTTGAAGTCACACCTGCTTAAAAAATGAATAAAAAATTATGCTTCCGCCTCCAAACCTGATAGCATTAACCAATACGGCCCCATAACCTCAACAAACGGCTATGTCAAAACCACTCAACCAAGCCCTTAACGCGCTCCTGACCTCGGGAGACCTGCCGACGCTGCCGGTGGTCGCCTCCCGACTGCTGGAACTGACCTCCCGGGAAGACGCCGCCTGCACCGCTATCGCCGACCTTATCGCCCAAGACATCGCCCTGTCCGCCAAAATTCTGAAAGTGGCCAATTCCGCCTTTTACAATTTTCCCCGGAAGATCGCCTCCATCAATCAAGCCGTAGCGCTGCTTGGCATCAATGCGGTGCGCAGCCTGGTCCTGAGTTTCACGTTCATCTCCATGGGCAGCAATGATGCCGCCAGCCTGTTCAATTTTGACCGGTTTTGGGAGCGCTCGCTGGTTAGCGCCACGGCGGCTCGATTGCTCGCCGCCCAGATTGCCCATGCCAATACCGACGAAATCTTTACGATCAGCCTGCTGCAGAACATCGGCCAATTGATTTTCGCCCTGACGGTTCCGTCGAGATATGACCAAATCCTGCAAAAGCTGGCCAGCGACCCCAAAGAGCTTTGTGACATTGCCCTTGAAGAAGAGTTTCTGGGGATGCCCCACACCATCTCCGGTTTCGAGGTGGCACGCTTTTGGGGATTTCCGCCGACCATGCTGGCCGCCATCCGCTACCACCACGCCCCGTCCGCCTATCCCGGCAGCGACCCGCAGGAACTCTTGACGATCAAAATCGTATATTTGACGGATCTGATAACCAAAGTTTTTTCCTCCCCAACCCCTGAGCGCTTTTATCGGCAATTTCATGAGGAAGCCGAACAACTGCTGGGCCTCGGTGACCTGGAAATCACCACCATCCTCAAAACCATCAACCGGGAGATCACGCAAGCAGCCCATTATTTCGACATCACCGTCAATCCGCTGCGATCCGTGCCGGAGATTATCCAGGAAGCCAATATTCGCCTCAGCCTGCTGCATCTCACCTATGAGGAAATGAACCGGGAATTGCTCCAATCCAAAAAAGCGCTGGAAAACCTCAAAAAACAGTTGGCCGAAAGAAACTGTCTCCTGGACACCCTCGCCAACCTCGATGGTTTGACGGAAATCAACAACCATCGTTTTTTTCAAAACTTTTTGCGGGCAGAAATCGAACGCGCCCTCAAAAACCAAAGCCCGATCGCCCTGCTTCTGGCCGATATCGACCACTTCAAACGGTGCAACGATACCTATGGCCACCAGGCCGGTGACTTTATCCTCAAGGAACTATCCCGCATCGCCCGTGAGACTCTCCGCGAATACGACATGATTGCTCGCTACGGCGGCGAGGAGTTTGTCTTCGTGCTCCCGGAGACCCGAGCCGAAGAGGCCCTGCACGTCGCCCAAAGAATCTGCCGGACCATCGCCGACCATGATTTCTTCGACGGGCAAAGGCACTATCGGATTACCATCAGTATCGGCGCAGTCAGCGCCTTGCCCGCCCATACCGATTTCAGCAAGAACGAATTCATCGCCATGGCGGACACAGCGCTCTATGCAGCCAAAGACCGCGGCCGAAATCAGGTTGTCCTCTTCGATCCCCGGAGAATGAAGCTCTAAGCCCATGCTGACCTGCCACCCTGTTCCCGTCACCACCAGAAGGATGCGCAACCAGGCCCCAAAAACCCGCAGGCGGATCACCTGAAAGCGGCGCCGTTGCGGCCCATTCGGTTAGCCCTGGAGGCACCCCCTCCTTGTACATACGCCTCGACAACGCGAAGAACGCTGAGCAACCATGCCCAAAGCCCTCGTACTCCTGATAGTGATACTGGCCGGATTGGCCGGAATGAGCGTCTATCCCCACAGTGGCATCAATGGGGTTCTTGCCGGCGTGGTCGGTTTTCTGTTCATCGAATTTTTTTCATTGCGGCGAAGGATCGGCATTCTGGAGGCTGAACTCCGTAAGGCTGCCCAGCCGATGGTGCCGGAAGCCCAGCGGGCTGCCGGTGCGCCGGAAGACGTCAACATACCACGACCATCCGCAGAGGCTCCTGATCCTGACGCACCGAACCCTGCGACGTGGCAGCACACCGAACCAAGAGCTGTCCCCGTGCCGCCCCCGCCATCGGGCAAGAGATTTTTGGAGCTGTTTTCACCGGTAATCGGTTTCATAACCGGCGGCAACCCGGTGCTCAAAATCGGCATTGTCATTTTGTTTTTCGGGGTTGCCTTTCTCCTCAAATATGCCGCCCAGCGCAACCTGATCCCCATCGAACTGCGCCTGGTCGGCGTCGCGCTGGCCGGCCTGGGCCTCCTGGTCACCGGCTGGTTCCTGCGGCGCACGCATACCAACTATGGGCTGGGTCTCGAAGGGGGCGGCATCGGCATCCTCTACCTGGTGGTCTTTGCCGCGGCCAAGCTGTATCAGCTTCTCCCCTTGCCGCTTGCCCTGGCGCTGATGATCGGCCTGGTCGGGCTGTCCTGTGCCCTGGCGGTGTTGCAGGAATCCAAGGGTTTGGCAATTTCCGGCTCCATTGGCGGCTTTCTTGCCCCGGTGCTGATGTCCACCGGGGGCGGCAGCCATGTCCTGCTCTTTTCCTATTATGCCCTGCTCAACAGCGGCATCCTGGGCATTGCCTGGTTCAAAGCCTGGCGGGAGCTGAATCTGGTCGGTTTCCTCTTCACCTTCGGCATTGCCACGCTCTGGGGTGCTTCCGCGTATACCCCCGCCCATTTCGCCACCACCGAGCCTTTCCTGCTGTTCTTTTTCCTGATGTACGCCCTGATCTCGGTGCTGTTTGCCCTGCGTCAACCCCTGCAGCTGCGCGGTTTCATCGACGGGCCGCTGGTCTTTGGCCTGCCAATCGTCACCATTGGGCTGCAGGCGTATCTGGTGCGCGACTTCCGCTTTGGCATGGCCTTGAGCGCCCTGGCCTTCGGCTGCTGGTATATCGGCCTGGCCCGACTGCTCTGGCACAAAATGTCTACGGAGATGCGCCTTCTGATCGAAGCATTCCTGGCCCTGGGGGTGGTCTTCGCCAGCCTCGCCATCCCCTTGGGCCTGGACCCCCAATGGACCACCGTTGCCTGGGCCCTTGAAGGGGCGGCGATGATCTGGGTCGGTCTCCGCCAGGAGCGCAGGTTGGCGCGGCTCTTCGGGATGCTGCTGCAGCTGGGGGCGGCCCTGACCTTTGCGGATAAGGTGTTTTACCCCTGGGAGGCGCTGCTGTTCGGCAATCATTTTTTCCTGGGCTGCGCCCTGATGGCTTTTGCAGCGCTTTTTTCGAGCTACCAACTGGAGACAAACCGGGATCGCTGCCGCCCATGGGAAGCCCATCTTGGCTGGTTTTTTTTTATCTGGGGATGGCTCTGGTGGTATTTCGGCGGCATTCGCGACCTGAACCATCACTTGCTCGCCCGCCATCTTCCCGCCGCCGTCCTGCTCTTTACCTGTTGTACCACCCTTGCGGCCGGATTCGTCGCCCGGCGTTTGCCCTGGCAGCGGTTGACCTGCTCGCTCCTGCTGCTCCTGCCGATGATGGGATTGACGATCGGGGCTCGCCTGCTGTTCTGGGGGTCGGGCTCCCTGCTGGCCGACTTCGGCCTGTTCGCCTGGCCCCTGGCCATCGGCCTGCAATACCGGCTCCTGGCCTTCTTCGAAAAGGAACTGCCCCAGAAGCTGGTGCCGCTCTGGCATATTCTGAGCCTTTGGACCGTGATCCTGGCCGTCACCATCGAGATTGCCTGGCTGGTGGGGAAAATCCCGGGTCTGGCCCACACCTGGTCCGCGACCTGCTGGGGGCTGGTGCCTGTTGTCCTGCTCTTTATGCTGACCTACCAGGGCCACCGACTGGCCTGGCCGGTACAACGTTTCGCCGCCGCCTACCATGGCCCCGGCGCAGGCATGCCCGTGTTTGCCTTGCTGCTCTGGTGCTTGTTTTCCTTGAAAATGGAGGGCAATCCGTGGCTCCTGCCCTACCTGCCGGTTTTGAACCCGCTGGAACTCACCGAGCTGGCTGTTTTGCTGCTGGCCGCGATCCGCCTCACCCGCCGCCCATCAAACGAGCCCATGAACCCCGGCCACCTGGCCCTGACCGGCCATTGCCCCCCGGAACTGCTGGCCGTGCTCTTTTTTCTCTGGTTGAATACCGTCACGGCGCGGACCATCCATGTTTTCGCTAATATCCCCTATACCTTTGGCACCCTTTTTGACGCTGCGGTTTTCCAGGCAGCGATTGCCGGTCTCTGGTCGATCCTGGCCATGGCCATGACCATCTGGGGTGCCAGGAAAGCCCAACGCAAAATTTGGCTTGCCGGAGCCATCCTCCTGGCCATGGTGGTCCTCAAGCTCTTCCTGATCGATCTCTCCGGGGCCGGGACCATCGGCCGGATCGTTTCCTTTCTGGTGGTCGGGGTGCTCATGCTGATCATCGGTTTTTTCGCCCCCCTGCCTCCCAAAACCAAAGAGACGTCCTGATGCAATTGCTCTTTATGATGCTCTTCCTGCTCTGCTGCCACACCCCGGCTCTTGCGGCCACGCCTGTGCTCGACGATTTCGCCTATGGCTGTCAGTTGCCGCAGGTTGAGGACACCGGTGTCTACGCCCTCACCCTCCCGTTGGCGGTGTATGAAAAAGTGGTCCGGAGCGACCTCGGCGATCTGCGAGTGTTCAACGGTGCCGGCGAAACCGTGCCGCATGCACTCCGGTCCCTGCAAAAGGCAGAGGAGCCAAAGCAGATCCGTCGAGCGATCCCCTTCTTTCCGCTCCAGGGCAAACCCTCCCCAACCGCCGCCGACCTCTCCCTGCGGGTCAGTCGACACGCCGACGGCACCGTCATCACCGTGGATGCCGGCGCCACCGCCGTCGGTCCGGCCTCTACCGGGTATTTGCTCGATCTCCAGGGTCTGGAACCAGCACCTGCCGCACTGGAACTGCAATGGGCCAAAGGGGGGACCGCTCTTTTTTCCGTGGCGCTGGCCCAGAGTAACGACCTGACCCATTGGTCCCCTCTGGTCGGCAGGACGGTTCTAGCCGATCTCGACTACCAGGGCAAGAGCGTTACCGCCCGCCGTATCGCCTTGCCGGAAAAGCCCTTGCCCTATATTCGACTCGACTGCCTCGATTGCCAGGAACCTTTACAGCTGCAGACCGTCACCGCGGTTTCGGGAACTGCCATCCCGCCGGAGCAATGGCAATGGTTACGATTGCCTCCCCAAAAAGTTACCCCCGACCACGGCGAGCTGGTGATGGAGTTTGCGCTGGAGGCGAAAATGACCGTCACCGGACTGCAGCTCGGTTTCGCCAGAACCAATACGCTGGTGCGGGCGGTGATCGAATCGCGACCTGCAACCGATGTCGGTTGGCGCCACCGGGCCAGCGCCAATTTCTATTCGCTGACCCTGGAGGACAAGGAGCTCAACAATGAACTGGTCCAATGCGCACCGACTTCGGATCGTCATTGGCGGATCAGGATTGATGCCAGGGATGGCGGATCAGAGGGCAACCCATCGGCAGTCCACCTGAAACTGGGATGGCAGGCGGACGAACTGGTTTTTGTCGGTAGAGGAAGCGGCCCTTATACCTTGGCCTTTGGCAGCACCAAACTGGCGGAGCAGGTGGCCCGCCCGAACAATGCGCTGTTGACGGCCATGCGGGATACCCGCTCCGAATCGCTCATTCGACGGATCGAACCGGGGGCGATCAAAACCCTGGCCGGCGAGCAGGCCTTAAACCCAGGGCTGAGCGCTGCAGCCTGGAAAAAAATTCTCCTCTGGGGCGTTCTGCTGGCCGGTGTAGGGCTGCTTGCCCTGATGGCCCGGACGATCTACCGCGAGATGCAGGCGAAAAAACCTTGAGATTCGCTTACTCTGCAATGCATTCGCCTTGGACGCTTACGCACCGCAGGCAACAGCACAAGCCCACCCACCACCCCGCCAGCAGCAACGCTTCAATTCTGTAATTTTTAATTTTAAACATACACATTACCGTCAGCATTTCGCACGCTCTCTTCCTTGACAATTCCCCAAGCAATACCTCTCGCCCAGCATTCCGCTGATATTACATAATATTTGAATATAGATTGCCTTGGCCTATGAATTGCATATGCCTTGGGACAAGGCCTCTATCGACAACACCAATTCCATATTTATTCATAAAAATCATGATCAACTGCAACACCGAGGATGAGCTGTTTACTGATACCGCCCACCAACAGCTCTTCAACTCCCATCCCCACGCTCTGGTCCTCTGTGACCATGATGGTTTTGTAAAATCCGCCAACCCTGCCTTTGAGCAACTTTTCGGTTTTTGTAAAAACGAGATTGCCGGTCACAACCTGAAAGCGTTGCTGCAAACCGATATTCATTCTTCAGAGGAACCGAAGGAGTGGATTAACCTTCCAACAGTACAACAATATCCCACCAAACGGTTAAAGGCTGACAACTCTTTGATCGACGTATGGATTTCCACCTCTCCAATTACCATAGACCGGCACTTCCAGGGCACTCTCATACGTTACCAGACCACCAGCCAGCCGGGTGCCATTAAAGCCCCGGAAAAATCCTCCGAGGAAAAATATCGCAGCATTTTCAAAAATGCG
>CAIMMA010000750.1 GCA_903842475.1 uncultured bacterium | reverse complement strand
TTTAAATTTTTTTACCGGTGTTTACGCAGGAATACCCAAGCCTGGAACCGCTGCACAAAAGCAAATCGCCCACGGGGGTGGGCTCCTACCTGGCACAGCATTTCGGTGCAGATGGTAGGAGCCCACCCCGTGGGCGATCGGGGGTCGCTGGGCCGTTTGATCTAGTTAACCCGGATGGAATAGCTGTTGATGAAGGATGAGGGCGATCCCCAGAAAACAAATGGATAACTGGTCTCGCCTTCGGCAAAGAGCAGCTGGAACTGCCGGTCGCCTTTTTTTGGGGGCAGAATCTGGTAATTTACCGTAAATCCAGGTTTTTTCTTGGTTTCCCAAAGGGTGGTCATCGCCCCTTTCTCCCATTTAAGGGCGGCGATCGAGCTGCCGTCGAAGTAGCGGAGGTTAGGCATGAACTTGACGGTTTCCAATCGATTCTTGCCCACCAGTACTTCGTTGACCCCGTCCAGGTCGAGGTCGCTGATCACCATTCGGGTTCGGGTGTACACGGTTTCATTTTTATCAAGCCCGGAGTCGCTGGTCAGGGTGCCGAAGAAGTTATTGGTGGCGCCGAACTGTTCGGCGCTGGTCCAGAGCAGGGTTCCGGCCGCATCGAACACCTGCATCTTGTTGTGTTTATTGATGGCGATGGTCTCTTTGGCGCCGTCGCCGTTAATATCGGCCTGGGCGAAATCAAAAATATTGAACCCCTTGGGCAGGGGGAGGGGCTTGCCCATGATCACTCCCCGTCGCGGATCAAGCGTCATCAGGGAGATGGAGTCCGCACCCAATTCGCCGGCCAGCGTGGTCTGGCCGAGGAGTACCGGGGCCTCCTTGGGTGCGGTCATGGTGCGCAGGTAATAGGGGACATGCTGGAAGAGGAAGGTGGGTTTTTTTCCGTTCCATTCCAGGGCCGAGGAGTCGGGGTTATTGCCGTTGCTGCCGCTGATATAGATCTCCTGGAACCCGTTCTTGTTCAAATCCGCCATGGTCGCCGACATGTAGCGCAGGTGTTTCGGCAGGTCAACGGTGGCGAGCATCTTGAATTGGCCTTCGTTGTACCCGTAGATAATCAGGGCGGAATTGGTCAGCAGGACAATCTCGTCAATGCCGTCGCCATTGAGATCGCCGGCGTTGATATCCATCACTTCGGAGGGGATGTTTTTGCTTCGAGTACTGCCCGTCAGTTCAAAGCGGCCGCCGACTTCAAGCCCGGAAGCGGTGCCGGCAAATCGGCCCTGTCGATACGCCAATTCGGGATGCGCGGTCTGAAAGGCTGAGGAACCTTTGGCCTGGGGAGATGCTTCCGGTTTTTCCTTCCCGAACACCGCGCCGCTGATATCCCAGGCCATTTCGTCGATCGCGGTCATGGCGTTGTCGATCACCACAAAATCTTTTTGGAATTTTTTAGGCGCCTGCCCGGCGGCATTCGCAAAGACATAGCTGGTGAGCTCGAACTGCTCGCCTTTGGGGGTCAGAGAGCCCATAATAAGATAATCGGCACCGGATTGGCGGAGCTGCTGGCTGAAGGCGCCATATTCTCCAGATTTGAGCGCCTTGGCCATTTGTTCGGTCGAGGCGCCTTGCGGCATCGCGGCGATATTGGTGCGGGAAGCCAGTCGGCTGGCGAGCATGCTGGCCAGGCCATTGCGGAGGTAGGCATAGGAACCCGGAATTTCGACGGTGAACGGCAGGAAAACCACCTGGGGTTTGGCCGGTTCGGCGGTTTTTGCGTGAACCGGGGTCGAGACGGTGGCCAGGATCAGCAAGGTGCAAAGTGTCACGAACATTGACCGCAGGGTGCTAGTCCTTTGGGGGATAACGGTTTGAAAAGCTAAATTGTTCTTCTGCAGAGGAATTACATTCACAGCTGGTGCTCCTGTCTCTGGATTTTATAAAATGATCTGAATTCGGCATTGGGCCGCGTATGCATCTACCAAACAAATGCATACGCTATCGCAGCTCGATTCGCTTTCGAAAAAACAAAAAAAGGGGTTCGCAGGGCTTGGGGGCAATACGAGCATATCGAGCCCGGTGGTCACAATCAGTAGGAGAAACTGACGGAGACGCCGCCATAAAAAACACCTTCAGGCGTTTTTTCCCCGGTACTGCTGGAAGCTGCGGCGTTATTGGTGGCGTCGAAGCGGGAAACGGGGCGTGACCATTGGAGTTCCGGGGTAATGGTCAGGTATTTTTTGTAGGAGATCGGCATGTTGAAGAGTACCGAAAAAATATGGGCTTCTTCGGTGTCGAAGGGATTTTTCAGCAGCATGGTTCTGCTGCCCAGGTTAAAACTGAGCTGGTCGTCAATCTGGTAGGATTGAGAAAGATCAAAGGCCAGATACCAGGAGCGGCCGGGATCAAAGCTTTGGTCGGGTTCGGTATCGAGGCCCATAAAGACGGAGCCTGGTTCCCGATTGTTTTGCTGGTTGGTGAGAATATAACCTGCGGAGAATTCCAGCAAGCCGGTGGAGCCTTCATAGGAAAAGGTGATGGCCTGACCGTTGATTCGGTCTCTCCCGGGAGTCAGACCAGGGAACAGGGGGTCGGCGTGCTGGAGCTGCACCTGCAGGCCCGGAATGGACTGGCTGTTGAAGCCGTACAGGCCGGCGGCTAGGAGGCTGTTGACCGCATTGTCCCAACCCGTGCCGGCAACCCGGGTGGCTGGCTCGCCAGCATGAACACCTTGAACGGACTGGACAGCCAGCAGGAGAGCAGCCAGAAATATGAGGGTGAAAAACGACTTCGACATAGCGGTGATTGCGCCGGAACCATAGGGTTTTTCTTGTGTATAATGTACCGCCTGGGCCGGTGAAAGACAATACAGAAAATTGGAGGCCAGCGAGGCTGTTGGGTAATTGGCTCTATTTGTTGTCAAAAAATATAACTACCCGGGCTGGTTGAACTAGAGCTGCAAAATCGGTGGGTTTTCAGGCGGGAAACGGCAAGAGGCGGTGGCGCCACCGGCGGATCGGCAACGATCGCTTGTTACCGCAACCGGTTGGCGATGAGGCCGAAAAATGATTGGCTGGCGGTGAACAACCAGCCGAGATGGGTCCGGCAGGCGGCGCACAGCACGATTTGCCAGCGGTACCCGGGAAACCAGGTGAATTCGGCGCTCGGCTCCCCGTGGGGTGTTGCCCCGGGGGCCTGCCGGAAGCAGCGCACTTCAAAAGCGATGCCCGCTGGATTGAAAAAAGCGTGTTCGTGGCGGTTATTAATTTGCAGGCGCTGGTCTTGGTGGGTGATGACAGCGCTGCAGGCCGCGCACAGGATGGCCCGGTCAACCCGTTGTTCGGCAGCGTCGTCGCCCTGCGGCGCCGGGGGATCGGATTGGATCGGGCAGCAGGCGGACCCGGCATCGCCGCGAATCAATCGCCCGGCGGTGTGGCGTGTTCCCGGTAATAGGCAACAATGGCTTGCACCATATCGTTGATGGTATATCGTTGGGGCTGGATGTCCACCGGCAGGCCGTGTTCCCGGAGGGTTTCGGCGGTGACCGGACCGATGGCGGCAATCTTGACCTGGTCGAGCAACTGGTGCAGCTCGGCTTTGCTGCCGGCATCGATCATGGTGAGAAAATTGGTGACCGTGGAGGAGCTGGTGAAGGTGACCAGGTCGATGGCGCCGTCGAGCAGTTGGTCGCGCAATTCTTCCTTGCGGCCCTGGGGCGGCACGTTGCGGTAGGCCGGGGCGATGGTGACGCTGGCGCCGGCGTCGGTCAGCACTTCCGGAAGCATCTCGCTGGCCCGCAAGGCCCGGGGCAGGAGGATGCGGCTGCCGGCCACCCGGGTTTCCAGCAGGGCTTCGGCTAACCCTTCGCCGGTGAATTTTTCGGGCATCAGGTCGGCCTTGATGCCGTAGCGAAGCAACTCCTCGGCGGTGGCCTTGCCCACCACCCCGATTTTGGGGCCGATCAGGGCGCGGCTGTCGCGCCCCATCAGGGAGAGCCGCTGGAAAAAGTAGGTGACCGCATTGAGGCTGGTGAACAGCAGCCACTGATAGTCGCCGATTTGCTCGATCGCCTGATCGAGGAGGCGGTAATCGTCCACCGGTTCGATGTGGATGGTCGAATATTCAAAACATTCGGCCCCGTATTCTTCCAGTTTGGCCACCAGGTCGCTGGCCTGCTCGCGGGTGCGGGTGACGACGATGCGTTTGCCGAACAGCGGCCGTTTTTCGAACCAGTCGATGGTTTGGCGCAGCTTGACCACCTCGCCGACAATCACCAGGGCCGGCGGCTTGATATCGGCCTTGTGCACCACATCGCAGATGGTGGCCAGCGTGCCGACCACCGAGCGTTGTTGCGGCGTCGAGGCCCAGCGGACCACCGCCACCGGAGTGTCGGGGGAGCGGCCGAAGTCGATCAGCTTTTGGGTGATGCTCGGCAGGGTCTTGATGCCCATGTAGATGACGATGGTGCCGGCGCCGGTGGCCAGCTTCTCCCAGGAGATGTTGGAGTGCTTTTTGGTCGGGTCCTCGTGGCCGGTGACAAAAGCCACGCTGGCGGTGTAGTCGCGGTGGGTGATGGGGATGCCGGCGTAGGTGGCGGCGGCGGTGGCGGAAGTGACCCCGGGAACCACCTCGAATTCGATGCCTTCGGCTGCCAGTTCCTCGATTTCTTCTGCGCCTCGACCAAAGATGAACGGATCGCCGCCTTTGAGGCGGACGACAAATTTACCCAGCTTGGCATGTTCGACCAGCAGTTTGTTGATGCCCT
>CAIMMA010000749.1 GCA_903842475.1 uncultured bacterium | reverse complement strand
GGTCGTGGAGACCGGAAGGGGGGAGAAGTTTTAGTGGAACAATTTATACTGGGCGATATAGACAAAAATTCCGGCAAAATAGCCCACGGCGGCCAATAGGCCGATCTTACGGGCGTACCAGAAGAAATGAATTTTCTCCAAGCCCATGGCGGCAACACCGGCAGCGCTGCCGATGATAAGAATGGAGCCACCGGTTCCGGCACAGTAGGCCATGAACTCCCAGAGAAAGCTGTCCTGAGGATAGGTGGCCATATCGTACATACCCATGGAGGCAGCAACCAGCGGCACGTTATCCACCACGGCGCTAGCCAGACCGATCAGGGTGACGATGATATCCTCACGGCCCACGGTCTTGGTCAGCCATTGGGCCAGCGAGGTAAGGATGTGGGTATGCTCCAGAGTGGCGACTGCCAGGAGGATGCCGATGAAGAAGACGATGCAACTCATGTCGATCCGCCTGAGAGCGTTGACCAGGCTCAGGTGTTCCTTGAATTCGTCGTCTTCTTTGTTGCGATGGAGCATTTCACCGACCAGCCAGAGGAAGCCGAGCCCGAAAAGGATGCCCATAAAGGGCGGCAGGTGGGTGATGGATTTGAAGATCGGCACGGCCACCAGGGTACCCATTCCCATAAAAAACATGAGGTTCTGCTCAAAGGGGGTGGTCTCGAATCCGGCTCGTCGCTCGACAAAGGTCGGGGCAATAACTTCACGCCCACGCAGGGTATAACTGGTAATCAGCAGCGGGATAATCAGGCAAGCCATGGAAGGCAGGAACACTCCCTTCATGATGGCAAGAGTGGTAATTTGGCCGCCGATCCACAGCATGGTGGTGGTAACATCGCCAATTGGGCTCCAAGCGCCGCCAGCATTAGCGGCAATAACGATGATACCGGCAAAGAAGAGACGGTCGTCATGGCGCTCGAGCAGTTTCTTCATCAGTGAAATCATGACAATAGTGGTGGTCAGGTTGTCGAGGATAGCGCTGAGGAAGAAGGTGACGAAACCGACCAGCCAGAGCAAGGTGCTGAGCTTGGAGGTTTTGATCCGACTGGTGATGGCATAGAAACCGTTGTGAGCGTCGACGACCTCGACAATAGTCATGGCACCCATGAGGAAAAAGACGATTTGGGCGGTGGAGGCCACCGATTCGTGCAGATTCTCCACAGCCGCATGATTATCCGGACCAGCCAGGGCATAGACGGTCCAGAGCAGGCCGGCGCCCAGAAGGGCCGAGGCCGATTTGTTCACCTTGAGCGGATGCTCCAGGGCAATGGCCGCGTAAGCCAGGACAAAAATGACTACCAGGGCGGTAAGCATAACAACTCCTTTCAAAACCCCTTATGGGGCTACGGTAAGAATTAAGGGTTTGGGGTAACGTCGACTGTTGTTAATTGTGCAAGCAGTGTTGACTTCGCAGCTGGGCGAACCAGATATGGAGTCAGGCACAATCAGGTCGGTGGCTTATTTAACCGCCGTGAACACCTCCATGCCCATCATCGGCCAGATAAAGGCGACAAAGACCCAAAGGACCACCATCAACATGATGCTGGCCATAATCCCGAACTTGAGAAATTCACCGGTGGTGAACTGCTTGGAGTTGTAGGCAATGGCGTTGGGGGCTGCACCAATCAGGAGGATAAACGGCATACCTGCGGTGGCCAGAGCGGAAAAGAGGATGACCTCACCGGCCACTCCGAGGTAGGGGGCGATAACCAGTGCCACCGGCAGGCTGATGGCGATCGCGGCCACGTTCATAATGAAGTTGGTCATCACCAGGACGAAAAAGGACATTCCGAGAATAAACACTACAGCAGGGGCCTTCTGGAAAAGGACCAGCCAATTGACCGCCAGCCATTTGGCTGCACCGGTCTCCCAGAGACAGAAGCCTATCGACATGGCACCGGCGAACAACAAAACGATATTCCAGGGGATATCCTCCAGGTCCTCTATCTTGAGGATGTTGAACAAGAAAAAGGCGATGGTTGAGCAGAGGAGGATGCCGGTCTTGTCCAGGCTGTCCAGAGCCGGGATAAAGCTCTTGAGGGCAATGACCAGGACAACGGTGAAAATGATGGTGGCTGCCAGGATCTCGTCGCGAGTCAGGCCACCGAGTTCCTTATACATGCGAGTGGCCTTTTCCTTGAGACCAGGGATGCGTGCTTTCTCAGGCTTGCAG
>CAIMMA010000748.1 GCA_903842475.1 uncultured bacterium | reverse complement strand
GTCGACCACCGGCTGCTGGCCCCGGCCAGCCTCCTGGGCGGCGCCATCTACCTGATCCTCTGCGATCTCCTCGCCCGGACCCTGCAGCAGTCCGGTGAATTGCCGGTGGGGATCATCACCGCCCTGATCGGGGCACCGCTGTTTATCTTCCTGCTGTGGAGGTCGCGGCGATGAAGGCGGTGGCGACCCGGGCGCTGGGTGTAGCCTATGGCGACCGTCAGATCCTCCACCAGGTGGATTTGACAGTGGAGCCGGGCAGTTTTCTGGTGATCATCGGCCCCAACGGCACCGGCAAGACCTCGCTGCTCAAGGCCCTGGCCGGCCTGATCCCGGCCAGCGGCGGCATCGAGATCCTCGGCCGGCCGCTGGCCGACTACAGCCGGCGGCAGCTGGCCCGGCAGTTAGCCATGGTCGCCCAGCACGCCAGCAGCGATTTTCCCTTCACCGTGGCCGAGACCGTCTTGATGGGCCGCTCGCCCCATTTGGGCCTGCTGGAATCGGAGGGCGAGCACGATCTTGAGCTGGCCCGGCAGGCCATGGCCTTCACCGACGTGGCCCATCTGGCCGGCCGCCGCCTGGAGGCGCTCAGCGGCGGCGAACGGCAGCGGGTGATCATTGCCCGGGCCATCTGCCAGCAACCCCGGCTCATCCTCCTGGACGAACCCACCGCCTCGCTCGACCCGGCCCATCAGGTGCGGATCATGGATCTGCTCGAACGGCTGAGGCGGGAGCAAGGGGTGACGGTGATCATGGTCTCCCATGACCTCAACCTGGCCGCCATGTACGGCGAGCAGTTGGCCCTGATGCACGACGGCCGGATTGCGCTCCTGGGCAGCCCCGAGGCGGTGCTGACCGAGGCCGGCCTCTCGGCCTGCTACGGCTGTGCGATGGAGGTCTGCCGCACCGCACCGGCCGGGCCGCTGCGGGTCTTCCCGGTACCGGGGAGCAGGGGAGGGGAGTTTTGAGCAGAAGGGGGGGGCAGGGGGTCAGCCCTGGAAATCGGAGTGGAGATCGCGGGTGATTTTTTTGGCAGTGGCGCTGTCCTGATTGCGGACCAGCTGGGGGAGCCGGCCCCACAGGCCGATCTTGCCGTTTTTGACCGCCAGGATGCCGTCGATGCCGGCAATGGCCCCGACCTGGTTGAGCACCGGGGTCAGGTCGTTTTCGGTCTTGATCAGGTTGCAGACCAGGGTGACGGCGGCATCGGCCAGGGCCCCGTCCCTGGCGACCACGGTGGCCAGATCGCAGCTGCCGAAGCTCAAACTATGCCCCATCGTGCTGGAGGAGGAACAGAGGGCCAGGGGCAGGTCTTGAGGGGAGATTTGCAAGGCCAGCCGGTTGCCGATGGCGTTGTCGCCGGCGTAGATGCCGATGGTGACACTGGTGTCGGAGTGGATGAAGATATCGCCGCCGTTTTCGACGATGGCCTCCCGGCAGCCGATGGCCATGGCGGCCTCCACTCCCAGCTGGGCCAGGGTGCCGGCCACTGCGGCCATGGGGCCGAGCCCGGTCAGGTCGGCGGCAACGGCCATACGGCGCGCCACCTCGGGAGCGTCTTCCAGCAGGACCACCGGGACCAGCGCGGTCCGGAACTCCGGATGACGGGCGATGTAGCGCTCCAGCAGCCGCCGCTGGGCGACCACGGTCCGGGTCACCAGGTCAAAGGCCTCGCAGGCCACCCGCAGATTGGTGTCTTTCCAGGAAAAAGAGCGGTAAACGCGCATGGCCGAGCTGGACCCCAGACGCCCCGGTCAGATTAAAAAGCCGAGGAACAGGCGCCAAAGGGACAGGCAGCGACACAGGCCAGACACTCGACGCAGTTGTCCTCGCAAAAGGCGATGGTCCGGGTCCGGCGGTCAACGATGGACAGGGCCTGGGTGGGACAGTGGACCACGCAGGCCCCGCACTGGGCGCAGCGGGTCTCGTCCCAGCGCACGCTCTTGTTGCCGGCCTGGATGACCACGTCAAAGGTGCCGAGAAAGGCATAGGCCCGATCGATGTTGTCCTGGCTGCCGGTCACCTCGAGGCTGAGGTAGCCCTCTTCCTCGGGCGTCACCTTGGCGCGGAAGATGTTGACGATCAGGTCGAATTCCTTGACCAGCCGGTAGACGATCGGTTTCTCGGTCTCGCTCTTGGGGAAATACAGATAGATTTTTTTGGTGATCATCGGCCCGGTCCTGTGATGTTCAGTGGTTTCATGCCCTGGTTCAACGGCAGACGCTGGCTGGGCTCGGAGAGCAGAAATCGACCTCCCTGGATTTCCGCTTTGAGCAGGTCGCAAATCCGCAGCGCCTTGTTGTAGGAGGAAAGTGAGGTGACCGGGACCTTTTTCCCCTGCAGTTCTACCTCGCCGGAGCGCAGCTGCTCGTAGTTATAGCGGGCCAGAACCTTGCCGGTCTTCTCGGGATAATCGACGCTGTAATCGATGACGCAGGCCATGATATCGCGGTCGCGGACCGTGGTCCGGCGGAGAATCTCGGGGTTGAGGATGGGGATGGGGATGCCGACCCCCAGGGCCAGGGAGACACCATAGCCCTTGAAACTGGTGCCGCGGACAAACTCCGGCAGCATCTCCTTCATGTTGCCGGTCAGGGCGAGCGTCCCGGCCCCTTCCACGGGCACGTCATTATCGCCGCGCTCGGCCAGCGAGCAGTGCTGGGTGCCCTGGCTGTAAACCATGCCGCGGGCCCCGGCCAGCCAGATACTGGTGCCGACGCCGATGGTCTCGTAGAGGGGATCGTTGAGCAGCGGCGACAGCTGCCCGGCCGAGCAGTAGGTCATGTTGCGCATCCGGGCTTTGAGGATGCCCAGGTAGGTGTGGATCCGTTTGTCCGAACAATTGACCGCGACATTGTAGTTCTGGTAGCAGTTGCGCGGGTTGACCATGATCGCCTGGTTGAGATCGTTGATGTCGAACATGGTCCGGATCTCCCGACGGGGGTAGTCGTCGGTGCCGTAACTCAGCCCGAACAGCTGGAGCTTTTTGCCGGCCACCAGCTCCTCGATCACATGGCCGCCGCCGTAGCGGAATTCGCCGGGGTAGTACATATTGGCCGGATCGTTGTGGCGCAGCTGGGTGGCGCCCATATAGACATCGACCGCCGCCACGCCGCAATAGGCGGACACGTCGTTGATCCAGGCCTCGGAGATGCGCATCTTGGGAGTACTGTGGCCGAAATTGAGAAAGCAGCCCGAGGAGCACATCGGCCCGAAGGTGGCGGTGGTGACCACGTCCACCTCCTTGGCGGCGGCCTCCAGCCCCCGTTTATCGACATAGTCGATCACCTCTTCGGCGGTGAGCACCACCGCCTTGCCGGCCGCGATTTTCTGGTTAATTGCTGCGTAGGTCTTGATCATAGCGCTTTCTCACAGGTAAGGTCCTTCAGGTTCGCCCTAAAAAGGCCCTAGTATAGGACGTCTGCTCAAAAACAGCAAGTTGCCAGACTGGTCGGTTGATAAAAAGCGCACCATGGACCGGCCCTAAAAAACAGGGTTCCTGTTTGCTCCAAATCTGGCATAATCGCATCCAGTTGCCAGACAGCCCCCCCTTCCCACCGCATGAGGACACCCACATGACCGCAACGCCTGATTTCGCTGCTTTCAATCCCAAAATCACCTTTAAAACCGGCGGCAAGCAGTACACTGCCTACAGTGTCAAGGCCCTGGAAGGGCTCGGCTATGGACCGATGGACCGGCTGCCCTACTCGGTGCGCATCCTGCTGGAAAATCTGCTCCGCCATTATCCATTAGGACTGGCCAGCGCCGCTGATATCGACCATCTGGCCACCTGGCGGCCCGGTCAGGTCAGCGATGCCGCGGTGCCCTTCATGCCCGGCCGGGTCATCCTCCAGGATTTCACCGGGGTTCCGGCCCTGGTCGATCTGGCGGCGATGCGCTCGGCCCTGGCCCGGCACGGCGGCGACCCGTCCACCATGAATCCCTCCATCCCGGCCGATCTGGTCATCGATCACAGCATCCAGGTGGACCGCGCCGCCGACACCGAAGCCTTCGGCGTCAACGTCGGCCTGGAAATGGCCCGCAACCGCGAGCGCTACACCATGCTCCACTGGGGGCAGCGGGCCTTCGACAATTTCCGGGTGGTGCCCCCGGGCACCGGCATCGTCCACCAGGTCAACCTCGAATACTTGGCCTCGGTGGTGACCGCCGCTGATCAGGACGGCGAGTGCGTGGTCTATCCGGACAGCGTCCTCGGCACCGATTCCCACACCACCATGATCAACGGCCTGGGGGTAATGGGCTGGGGCGTGGGCGGCATTGAGGCGGAAGCGGTCCTGCTCGGCCAGCCCTATAGCCTTCAGATCCCTTCGGTGGTGGGGGTACGGCTGAGCGGCGCCCTCCGGGCCGGCACCACGGCCACCGATCTGGTCCTGACCCTGACCCGTTTACTGCGGGCCAAGGGCGTGGTCGGCTGCTTTGTCGAATTTTTCGGCCCCGGACTTGCGGATTTACGCCTGCCCGATCGGGCCACCATCGCCAACATGGCCCCGGAATACGGCGCCACCATGGGCTTCTTCCCGGTGGACGAGGAGACCCTGCGCTACCTCCGGGCCAGCGGCCGCACGGAGGAACAGGTGCAGCTGGTCGAGGCCTACTGCCGCGCACAGGACTTCTTCTTTGTCCCGGACAGCGTCGAGCCCGACTATTCGACGACCTGCGACTTTGACCTCGCCGCGGTGACGCCCAGCCTGGCCGGCCCCAAACGGCCCCAGGATCTGCTGGCGCTCGCCGCGGTCAATGCCGATTTCCGCCACCAGTTCGCGCAACAGCTGGAGCAGAGCCTGGCCCCGGCCGTCGACCAGGCCGGCGCGGTTCTGACCAACGGCGCGGTGGTGATCGCCGCCATCACCAGCTGCACCAATACCTCCAACCCGGACGTGATGATCGGCGCCGGCCTCCTGGCCCGCAAGGCCCGGGCACGCGGCCTGAAGCGCCAGCCCTGGGTCAAAACCAGCCTGGCCCCCGGATCCCGGGTGGTCACCCGCTACCTGGAGCAGAGCGGGCTGCTCCCCGACCTGGAGGCGCTGGGTTTCCACGTGGTCGGTTACGGCTGCACCACCTGCATCGGCAACAGCGGGCCCCTGGACGACGACATCGCCGCCGCCATCCGCGACCGCAACCTGGTGGTGGCCGCGGTACTCAGCGGCAACCGCAACTTCGAGGCCCGTATCCATCCCCAGATCCGGGCCAACTACCTCGGCTCCCCCTTGCTGGTGGTGGCCTATGCCCTGGCCGGCACCATGCTGATCGACCTGGAGAACGAACCGCTGGGGGTCGATAACCAGGGGGCCCCGGTCTATCTCCGCGAACTCTGGCCGACCGCTGAAGAAATCCGGACAACTGTCGAGCAGACCCTCAAGCCCGAGCTGTTTATTGCCAGCTATGCCGGGGTCTTTGAAGGCGATGCCCAATGGCAGGGGCTCCAGGGCGGCAGTGCGCCCCTCTACCAGTGGGAGGCCGATTCCTCCTACATCCGCGAACCGCCCTTTTTCCAGGCCATGACTCCGGAGCCCAAGCCCGTAGCCGACATCGAAGGGGCGCGAATATTAGCAATTTTCGGCGATTCGATCACCACCGACCACATCAGCCCGGCCGGTTCGATCGGCCCGCAGACCCCGGCAGGCCTGTACCTCCAGGAATTGGGGATTGCGCCTATCAATTTCAACAGCTACGGCTCCCGGCGGGGCAACCACGAGGTGATGATGCGGGGCACCTTCGCCAATATCCGCATCCGCAACCAGATGGTGGCGCGCGAAGGCGGCCTCACCCGCCTGATGCCAGCGGGCACCGAGATGCCGATCTTTGACGCCGCCATGCGCTACCAGGCGGCGGCCATCCCCCTGGTGGTCTTTGCCGGCAAGGACTACGGCACCGGCTCGTCGCGGGACTGGGCCGCCAAAGGAACCATGCTGCTGGGGGTCAAGGCGGTGATTGCCGCCTCCTTTGAGCGCATCCACCGCTCCAACCTGGTGGGCATGGGGGTCTTACCGCTGCAGTTTGCCGAGGGCACGGATGCCGATAGCCTGGGGTTGGATGGCAGCGAGACCGTCAGCCTCACCGGCATCAGCGGCCAGCTCTTCCCCGGCCAGGCGGTGACCCTGCACATCAACCGCGCCGCTGGCGGCACCGAGACCATCTCGCTCATCCTGCGCCTGGATAACGATATGGAGATCGATTATTACCGCCACGGGGGCATCCTCCACAAGGTGCTCCGCCAGCGCCTGGCGGCTGCGTGATCGTGGGTCGACCCCAAAGCGCATCGGTATAATCGCCATGCCCGGCATCGTGCTCACCACCATCAACGCCCGCTACATCCACGCCGCCCTCGGTCTGCGCTGGCTCTATGCCAACCTGCGCGAACTGCAGCCCCAAACCTGCATCCAGGAATACAGCCTCACCGACCAGGTCACCGATATCGCCGAAAAAATCCTGGCCAGTACGCCTGCGATCGTCGGTATCGGCGTCTACATCTGGAACGCGGCCCAGGTGCGGCAGCTGATCAACCTCCTCAAGCAGGTGTCGCCGGCCACCCGCATCGTCCTCGGTGGGCCGGAGGTCAGCCATCCGCCCCTGCGGGTTGACCTGAGTGCGGCCGATTATATGATCCAGGGCGAAGGTGAAATTGCCTTGTACCAACTGTGCACAGCCCTGCTGGCTGGCCGGCCGCCGGCGGCCGCCCTGATCCCGGCGGCACCGGTGGCGGTTGAAGAGCTGACCCTGCCCTATGCATTCTATACCGACGAGGATCTCGCCCACCGCCTCACCTATGTCGAGGCTTCGCGGGGCTGTCCTTTTACCTGCGAATTCTGCCTCTCCTCCCTGGACAAAAAGGTCCGCTTCTTCGCGGTCGACCCTTTCCTTGCCGCCTTGGAGACCCTGTGGCAGCGCGGGGCGCGGACCTTTAAATTCGTGGATCGGACCTTTAACTGCAACCCGGCCATGGCCGGCCGGATCCTCGATTTTTTCCTCGCCAAAACCCCGCCCTACCACGTCCACTTCGAGGTGATTCCCGAGCATTTTCCCGCCGCTCTCAAGGAACGGCTGGCCCGGTTTGCCGCCGGCACCCTCCAGCTGGAGGTCGGCATCCAGACCCTGCAGCCGGCCGTTGCCGCCAACATCAGCCGACCGCTCGATTTTGCGCGCATCCGCGAGAATCTGCAATTCCTGCAGGAACAGACCACCGCCCATCTCCATGTCGACCTGATCATCGGCCTGCCGGGCGAATCGATCGAGCAATTCGGCGAAAACCTCAACAGCCTCATGCGACTCAGCCGCGGCGAGGTCCAGTTGGGTGTGCTGAAAAAACTCTCCGGCACCGCCATCAACCGCCACGACCGGCAGTTTGGCATGGTCTATTCCCAGGACCCGCCCTATGAAATCCTCCAGAACCATCTGATCCCCTTTGCCCAAATGCAGACCATGAAGCGGATGGCGCGGTTCTGGGACCTGGTCTACAACAGCGGCAATTTCCACAGGACCGCCCCCCTGCTTTGGCCGGACGGGGATGTCTTTCACGGCTTCCTTGCCTTTTCGCTCTGGCTCTACCAGGAAACCCGCGCCACCTGGCAGATCGGGCTGCCGCGCCTGGCCGAACTGCTGTTCCGCTACCTGGCGGAACAGCAAGGGCGAATAAGAACCGAGGTGGCCGACTGCTTGGCCGCCGATATCCTGGTGATCAAGGGGAGGGTGTTGCCGCCGTCGATCAGTGTTCATGTCAGCTGTCAGCCCGGCCAACGTCACAACCTCGCCGAGAACCTGACCAAACGGCAGGGGCGGCATCGGGAGGGGGCGGATCGCGGCTGACCCCGGCGCTCCCCCGGCACGGTCCCATGAAAACCACCCTGCTCCTGCGCCACGAGGCGGCCGCCCTTCTCAGGCTGACCGGGCCGCTCGTCCTGGCGCAGCTGGCCC
>CAIMMA010000747.1 GCA_903842475.1 uncultured bacterium | reverse complement strand
GCCTCGATTTCGAGCCTGCTGCCTCCACCAGCGGCGGCAGTTACCGGCTAACTGCCGTTTTTAGGCTAAATTGTTTCACTAAAAGCCCTCCCCCCCCTTTCCGGTCTCCACGACGGGGAGGGGGTTTTCTTAAGCCTGAATCCTGGTTTAAGGAATCAGGCTCTATCCTGATGTCAAAATGAGCGATCGTTCCGATGCGCGACGTATTTTCTAACAGCATTCCCGATATTGCCGCCACCAACCTGCTCGACTCGATTCCGCATGGGATCGCGGTGATCGACCTAGATTTGAAAATTGTGGCCATTAACGAGTTCCTCGAGGCACTGACCGGAGTGATCCGAGCTGATGTCACAGGAGTCTATGTTGATTTTGTTCTGCGTTCCAACATTGCCCAGCGTGGCCGCACCTTCCGCGAGGTCCTGAGCAGCGGTGAACCGCTGGTCATTGACGGCGACATCGTCAGCCGCGACCGCCGCAAACTCCCTATGCAGTTCACCATCTCTCCCCTGCGTAACCGAGCGGAAGAGGTGGTCGGCCTGGTCATTGTGCTCGACGACCTCTCGGCCCTGGCGGCCTCAGCCGGACTCGGTGCCGATGCCGATGTCACCGATTCGATCATTGGCCAGAGCCCGAAGATGCGCGAGGTCTTTGACCTCATCCCCCTGATGGCTCACACCGAAGCCTCGGTGCTGATCACCGGCGAGACCGGCACCGGCAAGGACAAGGTGGCCGAGGCCATCCATAAAAGCTCCAGCCGCACCGGCAAACCGTTCATCAAGATTAACTGCGGCGCCTTGCCTGAGTCTCTGCTGGAGTCTGAGTTGTTCGGCTATGTTAGAGGTGCCTTTACCGGGGCGGTCAAGGACAAACCTGGCATGTTCCGCCTCGCTCAGGGTGGCACCTTGTTTCTGACCGAGATCGGCGACATGCCCTTGCCGCTCCAGGTCAAGCTCCTGTCGGTGCTTGATGACCGCGAGTTCTTTCCCCTTGGCGGGGAGAAGAAAATCAAGGTCGATGTCCGGATCATCGCAGCCACTCATCGGCCTCTGAAACAGCGGGTTGCGGCCGGGGAGTTCCGCGAGGATCTCTATTACCGGCTCAATGTCCTCCATTTACACCTGCCGCCGCTGCGGGAGAGGGAGACCGACACCCGATTTCTGCTCAACCATTTTCTGCGGATTTTTGCCGAGCGAACCGGGAGCAATGCGAAAAATTTCAATGATGAGGCCCTTGGGCAACTGATGGCGTATCCTTTTCCAGGCAATATCAGGGAACTGCGCAATATCGTCGAGTACTGCGTCAATATTTGCCAGAACCGGGAAATCGACGTCGAGCATCTGCCCAAATATCTTTTTTCATCGTCTGTACCGAGAGATGCAAATCTGCCCGCCGAGGTCGAGCCTCTCGCTTTGGTGCAGGTTGTGCATGGCCTCCAACCCATCCAGGACGCCGGCAAGGATTGGTTGGCCCTTGAAAAAGAACTGATCATCAGCACCCTGACCCAGACCAGAGGCAACCGCTCCAAGGCGGCCGATATGCTTGGATGGGGCCGCACCACCCTGTGGCGCAAACTGAAAACCCATAGGCTGGTAACCCCACCGGTACCCAGTAACACCAGTGAGGAAGCATGAAAATTCTTTTAACCGTGCATGACAAAAGTATTGCTCCCCGGTTCGATCAGGCCACCGAGGTTATCATCGCCGAACATGACGGCCACAGGATGGTAGGGGACCTGCGGACGATCATTCTGAGCCGCCGTGGCGCTGAGGATCTCAGCGACCTCATAGTCAAAGCGGGAATTGATTGTGTGATTTGCGGTGGTATTGAAGAAAATTATTACCGATTCTTTACCTGGAAAAAAATCACTGTTTTTGATGGCATCATCGGTTCGCACAGTGAGGCATTACAGATGGCGTTCTCAGGTACACTGCGATCTGGAACGATTCTGCCCTCGGCTATTGAAGTATGTTGATGGTGGGTGGCTACTGGTATGGGCCAGTCGCCAGAGGTGACTGTTGTTTTTTGGGGAATTTCAATTTTTCATGTTTGTAATGCGTCCAATACACTGGTGCTGCCCATGCAAGAAATAAAAGTACTGATTATCTCCGAGGAACGGGAGTTTACCGATATCCTCACTGATCGTCTCCGTTCCTGGGGATTTATTGCCAACTCTGCGGGTAGCGGTGACGAAGCCATGGCAATGATTACCCAGTCCCGTCCCGATGTAGTGGTACTCAGTCTGCGATCTGGTCACGGGCATGACCTGGAAACCTTGAGCATGATCAAAAATATGGATGCCGCTATTGAGGTTATTCTTCTGACCTGCAAAGGGACGGCCATTGCCGGCATGAAGGGTATCGAACAAGGAGCCGTTGATTGCATGCATCAGCCCATTGAATTAGGCGTGCTCATCGAAAAAATCCGCCGGGCTCATGCGCAGAGGTCAGCGCCTGGCATGAGAGGATTCGGATTACCATTGTTCCCATCGATTCTGTCATGTGAGCAGGTACCGGAACTTCTTTCTTCTCTGTTCGCTTGACTGAAATCGCACTTTGACGGAGTGTGCCTATTTTGAGACATACTCTCGTTATGACCGGCGCAACGATCAGACCTCACTCGATGAGGTCGAACGAATTTTGATTTGAAGATTATTGGCGTTTCCCGGCCAGCGGCTGTCAAAGGCTAAGGGGGCGCAAATGGCCCCTCACTGTACGATGGCTATAGTTACCCCAATTAACCTCGCCCAGATGAGCATCTGGTCAAGATTTGATGAGAACAACGTTTGTCAACGAAAAGGTCGAGGGGGAGCCGCAAAAGCAAACGGGCCGCCCGAAGGCAGCCCGTTTTTCTGTGGTTGAAAGGGTGGAACCTTACACTTTGACCAGCTTCACCTTGGTGTCATAGAACGAGACGCTGCCGCCGACCTTGTCGATCATGCAGGTGTTCTTCAGGTGGGGATCGACCCACATGGCCGCATTGGCATGGACGCCACCGGCCCGTTTCTTGTCCCCTTTGACCAGTTTACCATCAATGGTGACATCCACGGCCCCCGAATCCCAATGGCCATGGCCAAGGGTAAAGGTGACCACGCCGGGACGGATGGTTTCGGTGACCTGAACCTTACCGATCATCGCCTTTTTATTGCCGTTGCCCAGATCCCAGACGCCCTCGGGATTGGTGGCCGACACCACTTGCACCTCATCTCCGGTCTTGACCCCCAGCTTCTTGGCATCGCTGGTGTGGAGAATGATGCCGTTCTCCGGCATGAGGTCGGTGAGATACGGATGCGTGATCGTCCGCGCCTTGGTATGGCGGATATCCCGCTGGGTAATGAGATGGAGCGGAAAACCTTCACTGAGCTTGGTTGGTTCGTTGCCCAGGGTGTCGGCCACCGGCACATAACGGGCCAGACCGTAGTAGGCTTTTCCGGTGAAAGCATCCTTGCAACCTGCTGTTTTCTCCTGGTAGAGGTTGATCTGCTTGCCGTACTTGTTGGCCACCTGCTCGCCCTTGTAGGTGGCAGTCTGGCTGTCGAAACGACCGCCCCGATTGAGCACAGTGACCACCTTGGGCCAGGCGGCTCCGGCGATCTTCTGCCAGCGCTCGGCGTCAAAGATATTCTTGGGCAGGTGACGGCGTGATTTCAGAAACAGGTCCATCTCCTCCTGGGAGGCGTCGGCCACCGGTTCCTTGCGGTCCAAGGCGATGTTGGCCACCATGCGGATGTAAAAATCATCCGGCCGGGTGAAATCCTGGCCCTCGCCAAAGCCGTTCGTACCAAACCCCTTGAAACCGAGTTTTTCCGCCAGGGCAAGCCAGAAGGTCTCGTAGGAGATCGGCTGTTCCTGACCAAATACCGTCACCACCTCGTTGGGCGAGGCGATCACCGGCTGGCGCACCGGCTGGATGCGGACCGGCATGTTGGGGTGGGACCCCTGGAATTCCCACCGTTCCAGATAGTGGAGATCGGGGATGATGTAGTCGGCATACATCGAGGTCGGCCCGATAACGATATCACTGGCGATGTAAAGCGGCAGCTTTTCCAAATCGAGCAGTGCGGCAATTTGGGTATGCCCCGCCGGCAAGGAGTAGGTGGGCGCCCCCATGTAGGAAAAAACCACCTTGGCCTGGTAGGGATAGGCATCGGCAATAGAGGGCAGGATTTCCTCGTAGACATCCGAGGAGATCGGCCACCAATTGCGCTTGGCCGGATAGGATTCCTTACCTTTGAACAGGGTGGACTCCTCGTACTTGATATCGTGGCGGATGATCGAGGTACCGAAGGGCTTCAAGCCTTTCGGGCCGATCTTTTTAAAATTGAACGGCTGTTTGTCGGTGCTGCTGCTGGTACCATCGACATTGAAGGTCGAGGCAGCAATCATCCCGCCCTTCCAGTCGAAATTGCCGATCAGCAGGTTGAGGTTCATCAAGGAGGCAATGTTGTAGAAACCGTTGGTGTGCTGGGCCGGTCCACGATGGACATCGACGCAGGCCTTCTTGCCATGGCTGGTGAATTCCTTGGCCACCGCCTCAATGGTGGCGGCATCGGTGCCGCAAAGGGCGGCATACTCGGCGATGGTTTTTTCTTTGGCTGTTTCCAGCATCACCTGCAGGCCACTCTTGACGGGCACATCCTTGCCTTCGGCATCCTTGAGCACGGTCTCGACGAACAGTTCGCCGGTCACCGCTTCTTTTTCGTCGTTGGGATCAAAGGCCACCGGCTTGCCGTCCTTGATGGCGACCAGGTATTC
>CAIMMA010000746.1 GCA_903842475.1 uncultured bacterium | reverse complement strand
GGCCAGTTCCGGGGTCTGCACTTCGATGGTGCCGAGCAGGCTGTCCCACCAGGCCCTGGTCTGCTCAAAGGCGTTGGCAAAGGCGTGATCTTCGCGGAAGCTGCGAACATATTCCCGGGCCCGGGGCACGGAATCGGCCTGGCCCAGCAGGCAGGTGAGTTCGCGTTGTTCATGCGGTCCCAGCTCCAGGGTCATCCGCAGCGCCGCGCAGGGGTCAAGCCCTGCCCCGGTCCGTGACGACAAGGTGATCTGCTCCATGGCGAGGGGATTGGCCAGCGTACGGTTCCGGCCAATAAACGCGGTGCGGTCACCGCTGTAGGAATCGGTGTCAGGGGTGACGGCCGCAAAGGTGACCCGCTCGGGAAACTCGGGGTGGTAGCGGTTTTGGGCCAGCAGGGCCCGGGCCTCGTCGTCCCAGTGGGTCAAGGTGTGCATCCGCGAGGTTTCGCGGTTTTCGCCCAGGGTCAGTTCCACATAGTAGGTGATGGACAGCCGGCGCCTGCGGGAGGAACCGTTGGTGAGGCGCAGACGCTGCAGTTTGACCGGCGCGCCGCCGTGCTCGTCCACCGGCACCATCACGGTCAGTTCCTGTTCGATGCCGTTGCTGTTATGCTCAAACACCGTGTACCCGGCGCCATGCCGGGCCCGATAGGCGGTCTGCTCACGGATCGGGGCCGCGGTCGGCGACCAGAAGGCGCCGCTCTCCTCGTCGCGGATGTAGATCGCTTCCGAGGCCGGGTCCAGGACCGGGTCGTTGGACCAGCTGGTCAGGCGGTTGCGCTGACTGTTGCCGTACCAGGTGAAGCCGGAGCCGGTTTCGCTGACCAGGGTGCCGAAATGCGGGTTGGCGATCACATTGACCCAGGGGGCCGGGGTGCTGGTGTCGGGGCCGAGATAAATTGCATATTCCCGGCCGTCCGGGGTGAATCCGCCGAGGCTGTTGAAGTAATTGAGTTCCATGAAGGGCAGGGGGGCCGAGGGCTCGCGGGTGCTGCGTTTTCGGATCAACCGCTCCAGTTGTTCGGGGGTCTCCACCGGCAACCCCAACTGCTGGGGCAGGGTGCCGCGCGCCGCCACCAGCACCACGCCGGCGGCCGCCTTGAGGAGCTTGAGATCTTCCTCCGGGATGTGGTCCGCACTTTTGAGGAAAATCCCGCCCGGCTGATCCACCGCCGCCGACAGGGCATGGGCCTGGATCAACTGCTCCAGCCGTTCCTGGAGCGGCCGTTCATAACTGGCCGACTCTTCGTTGAGGATGACCAGATCGGTCGAGAAACCGTGCATCCGCCAATAGGTATGGGCCTGGAGCATCTGGCGCACCAGGCTGACCGCCCGGGTCTCGTCGATGGTGATCAGGACAATGGGCAGATCGCCGGAAATGGCGTAGGGCCACAGCCCGGCCTGGCCTTTATGGTTTTCCGCCAATCGTTCTTCCGGGGCCCGTAGCAGTTGGTTGGGAAAGAGCAGATGACTGGCCAGCTGCTGGAACCGGCGGGCATCGTCGGGCTGGATACGCAGCATCTGCAGCTGCTGCTGGGCCGAGTGCCAGGCAAAGTCCATGGCCCGTTCGGTGGCATAGGGATCGCTGAATTTATCGATCAGCTGCAGGACGGACTCGCGGCTGTCGCCGGCGGCAAGCACCAGGCTGACCCGGACGCGTTGGCCCGGTTCCAGGGTGAGGGTCAGCCTGGAGCTGAAAATGGGATCAAGGACAAACCCCTGCGAGTTGCCGAGCGGCTGCACCGCCCCCATGGGACGAGCCAGGGTGCGGCCGCGGCCGATGAACCGGGCCCGGTCGGTTTCAAACTGCCAATCCCTGTCCAACGGATTGTTGGCCTCGGTCGGCGCCAGCATCAGGGCATGGGCCACATAGAGCGGCGGTTCGTTTTCGCTGCGCGGCCGCCGATAAGCGAGCAGGGCCCGTTGCTCGGGCAGGGCTTCGGTCTGGATGAACAGCTTGTTGAACGCCGGATGCTGGCGGTCGGCGTTGTGGGGCGCCATCGACAGTTCCAGGTAGCTGGTCAGGTTCAATCGGCGGGTGCGGGAAGATCGATTGACCAGGGTGATCCGGCGAACCTCGACATCGTCTTCCGGCGAGACGATCACTTCGGTTTCGGTGTGGATCTTATCGTCGATCCGCTGAAAAATCGCCCGATCCAGGGTGAATTCCACCGAATAGCCGGCAACCGGGCCGCCGACCGGATGCGGGGTGGCGGACCAGAGGCGCTCCGCATCCTTCTCGTGGATATAGCAGCAGGAGCCCATGGCGTCGCAGGTCGAATCCGCCCGCCAGCGGGTCAGTTCCTGGCCGCCCCACTGGCTGTAGCCACCACCGTTGTTGGTGAGCATCAGGCCGTAACGGCCGTTGGAGAGCAGCAGGGTCAGGGGGATGGCGGTATC
>CAIMMA010000745.1 GCA_903842475.1 uncultured bacterium | reverse complement strand
CCTGCGACGGCAGGAGTTTTACATGCCGGCACCAGAGGAGGTCGGCCATCTTCGATCCCGACCAGACACATGCGGCAGTTGCCATCCGCCCCTAGGGCCGGATGGTAGCAAAGATGCGGAATCTCAATGCCGACAGCGCCAATAGCGTCGATCAGATTCTTACCCGATTCAACCTCTACTTCCTGTCCATTAACAAACAGTTTTACCTTCTCAGCCATGGTAACCCTTATCCCCGTTACATCGCGGTCTGGCAAGAGACGTCGCTTGTGACATACGCCTCAAACTCGTGCCGGAACTTGTTCAAGTAACTGCGCACCGGCATGGTACAAGCCGCCGAAAGCACGCATACGGTTTTCATTTCGATATTATCGCATAATTCAACCAGTAGATTGATATCCGCCGTCGTTCCCTTGCCGCCAATGATTTTCTTGACGATCTTCAGCATCCAGCCCAGGCCTTCCCGACAGGGGGTGCATTGACCGCAGGATTCATGATGGTAGAAGGAAATGAGGTTTTCCACCAACTTGACGATATCCACCGTATCGTCGAGGACGACGATACCCCCGGAGCCGAACATGGTTTTATGGGCGGCCATGGATTCGTAGTCAAGGGTTACGGTCTGGGCCTCTTCAGGGGTCAGAACCGGGGTCGAACTACCGCCGGGAATGACGCCCTTGAGCTTGCGGCCCTCACGCAGCCCGCCGGCCACATGTTCAATGACATCGAGGATGGGCAGACCGAGCGGCAATTCGTACATGCCCGGTTTTTTGACCAGCCCGGAGATGCCGAACAGATGGGTGCCCGGACTCTTCTCCGTACCAAAGGCCTTGTAGGCATCGGCCCCATTGGTCAAGATATAGGGGAGCGAGGCAATACTCTGGACGTTATTGATAATGGTCGGGCAGCCATAAAGGCCTTCCACCGCCGGAAACGGCGGTTTGCTCCGCGGTTGGCCCTTGCGTCCTTCGATGGACTCCAGCAGGGCGGTTTCCTCGCCGCAAACATAGGCGCCAGCACCCCGATGCACGGTCACATCGAGTGGAAAGTCATGGCCATCGACGGTGGCGCCGAGATAGCCGGCCGCATAGGCCTCATCAATGGCGGCCTGCAGCACCTTGACCTGGGTAGTGTACTCTCCGCGGATGTAGATGTAGGCATGGTGGCTGTTGATCGCATAGCAGCAGATGATAATCCCCTCGATCATCGCATGGGGATCCAGCACCAGGATATGGCGGTCCTTGAAGGTGGCCGGTTCGGATTCATCCGAGTTGACCGCCAGATAGACCGGTTTGGTGTTATTTTTAGGGAGAAAACTCCATTTCAGGCCGGTGGGGAACCCCGCACCGCCCCGTCCACGCAGGCCGCTCTGCTTGACCAGTTCGATCACGTCGACGGGCTGCATGCTGAAAACTTTTTCCAGGGTCGCATAGGCCCCGTGTTCTTTCGCCACTTCAATTTTATGGGCGTCCGGGATGTCGAATCTGGCACTCAGTACTTTCACTTGCATTTTCGTTCGCCCTCCTTATTTCAGTGTGGCCAACAGTTCTTTGAGCTTGTCTACATTCATGTTCTCGTAGAACTCGCCATTGACCTGAACAACTGGAGCTGTACCACAGTGACCCAAGCATTCCACTTCTTCAAGACTGAACAGGCCGTCTTTGCTGACCTCGCCTGGTTTAATGCCCAACTCATTTTTAAGATGATCAACGATTTCCTGTTTTCCCAACAGATAACAGGAAAGGGTCCGGCAGACACAGATATGGAACTTGCCCATGGGGTGCAGGTTGTACATGGTATAAAAGGTCGCAACCTCGAATACCTGACTGGCAAAGGTACCGATGCGGTCGGCAACATAGCCCATCGCCTCGGCACTGATCCAACCTTCCTGCTCCTGGACCAGCCACAGGGCCGGCAGGATCAATGATTCTCTGGTGGGGTAACGCTTGACCAGCCGTTCAAATTCCGCATCGCGCTGTGCATCAAAAGTGAACGGTACTCCCGTTTCTATCAGCTGTGATCGATCACTCATCTGTCCAACTCTCCGCCAATAATATTGATGCTGCCCAAGTTGATAACCGCATCGGCAATCATTTGTCCTTCAACCATTTCATGGAAACCCGACATCATGTAAAAACAAGGCGGACGTACTTTACATTTGTAGGGTTGCCCCGAACCATCGGAGACAAAATAAAAGCCCAATTCACCATTGGCGGCTTCAAAGGAGTCGTACCATTCGCCGGCCGGTGTTTTGACCCCTTCAAAAATAAGCTTGAAGTGGCTGGCCAGACCTTCGATATTGCTATACACTTCCTGCTTGGGCGGCAAGGTGACCTGGTTGTTACCGATGTTCACCGGGCCTTTAGGAATCATCTTCATGGCCTGGCGAATGATGCTGATACTCTGAAATATTTCCTCATAGCGAATCATGAAGCGATCGTAGAGATCCCCTTTGCTACCGACCGGGATGGTGAAATCAAAGGCCTCATAGTGGTAATAAGGGTTGTCCTTGCGCAGGTCGAAGGGCACACCGCTGGCCCGCAGACAGGGGCCGGTGTAGCCGTAGGACAGGGCCAACTCGGCGGGCATGACGCAGACATTCTGGGTCCGGTCATGGACGATCCGGTTTTTCAGCACCAATTTGAGCGAGTCGTCGACCCCTTTTTCAATATCGACCAACTGCCGTTCCATGTCCCCTTCCCAGCCCTCGTAGAAATCGCGGTACATACCGCCGATGCGGGTGAAGCTGCTGGTCAGACGGGCACCGGTCAGACGGCTGATAAAGTCGTATGAGGCTTCTTTTTGGTTGTACAGATACCAGTAATTGGTCAAACCACCCATATCAACGAGGTTGGCGGCGATACAGACCAAATGATCCTGAACGCGGAAAAATTCGGAAAGAATCACCCGCATGAACTTGGCCCGATCGGTAATTTCGATCCCCAGCCAGGACTCCACCGCCTTGGCGTAGGCGACGTTATTCATCAGGGCTGAGCAGTAATTGAGCCGGTCGGTCAGCGGGATGACCTGATTATAGGTCCGGTTCTCCGCTGTTTTTTCAAAACCACGGTGGAGATAGCCGATCTCGTTGACATTGGCGAGGATGGTCTCGCCATCAAGAGCGGTGAGGATGCGGATGGCACCATGGGTGGCTGGATGGGAGGGGCCGAGATTGAGATACATGATCTCAGTGTGGATGTCCTCCATGGTCGACTGACCGACGCCATTTTGTTCGAGCCTGGCTTTGATTTCTTTTTCAAGGCTGTCGGTTTCGAAACAAATTTGCCCCTGCTCAATGGGATAGTCCTTGCGAAGCGGATGTCCTTGAAACTGCCAATGGTTCAAAATGCGCCGCAGATCAGGATGGCCGATGAAATTGATGCCATATTGATCAAAAGTCTCACGTTCCGCCCAATTGGCTGAACCCCACAGATGGGTGGCGGTGGGGACCCCGACCGCTGGGTCGGCAACAGGGGTCTTGACCTGCACCACCATGTTTTTTTCCCAGTTGCGAAGATTATGGACCACGGAAAAACGCGCTACCTGAGCTACCGGATAATCGAGATAATCGACTGCGGTAACATCGAGCAGTATTCCGAAATTCAAAGTCGGATCATTCTTCAAGCGAGCAAGCGTTTGTTCAAGATGTTCAGGCTGCACGGTGATAACCACTGCATCCAGGTTCGCCGTGCAGGTCACATCCGGAAACGCGGCCTGGATTAATTCTAGCGCCGTCGTATTCATATCAATCAAGAATCCCTTTAAAGTCTTTGTGGCGATCGTTGAGCACGCTTTCACCCTTGATCTGGTCCTGAATCTTCATCAATGCATCCAAAACCGCCTCAGGCCGAGGAGGGCATCCCGAGATATAGACATCCACCGGAATAATGGTATCGATCCCCTGAACCGTGCAGTAGTTATCGTAAATGCCACCGGAACTGGCGCAAGCACCCATCGCAACAACCCATTTGGGTTCAGGCATTTGCTCATAAATCTGCTTGAGAATTGGTGCCTGCTTGTAGCTGACCGTGCCACAAACCAGCAACAGATCCGCTTGCCGAGGCGAAAACCGGACAACCTCAGCACCCCATCGGGAAACATCAAGCTGACTTGCAGCAGCACTCATGAATTCGATTGCACAGCAGGCGGTCCCGAATACAAATGGCCACAGAGAGTACTCACGCCCCCAATTGATGATCGCATCCAGCTTGGTGGTAAGTACCGAATCACCGAGACTTGCTTCTAATCCTAACGCCAATTGAGCACCCCTTTCTTAAGAATATAAATAAGTCCAGTTAAAAGCAGTAACATGAATGCCACCATCTCAGCAAACCCGAACCAACCGAGTTCACGAACACAGACAGCCCATGGATACATGAACACCGCCTCTATATCAAACAGCAGAAACAAAATGGCCAGCAGATAGAATTTGACACTGAATTTCTGCTCCGCCAGTCCGATCATCTGCTTGACGCCGCTTTCGTAAGGATCATTCTTCGCCCTTCCGCCGGCACGGGGACCGAAAACCGTTGTCGCCAGCATAAAAAGCGGGACAAAGACAGCAATTCCGATCAGGGCCATTGCCGAAAGAACCAGTTCCGTTACCATGAATCAGACCTCTCCCTTAAACATAGATAGAATAAACCTAAACCGTCTGTGAACCACAGGTTAACAAAGACAAAGAAAATGAACGGCTATTCATTACCGGCACCAGTACCATCTGTCAAGAAAAAATAATTTCCTGTAGAAGAAGCTCGCCGCACCAGGTTTGATGAGAACCTCGAAAAAGGCGACGAGCAGTACCAAAAAAAATTATGAAGCCGGTTATCGGCGGCTCGCAGGTCTGCCAGCAAAAGCTTTGGGAATGGCCGCCGAAAAAAAATCATTGTACCGTGCCTCGACTCTCGATAAATGAGCAGCAATAATCGGCGATATTTTTCACTCTGAGACTAAATTTCGACTGCCCTGGCACTTCAAAGGATTCCCCGCCCTTGATTGTTCGCCATGCCGTGTCCCCCGGCAATTGGACTTCAAGATCACCGGCCAGAATCTCCATAATTTCAGGCGTACCAGTGTTGAAGGTATACTCGCCGGGCAGCATGATCCCCAGCGTCTTTCTGGACCCATCGGCAAAAACCAGGGTCCGACTGGTCACCTTGCCTTCAAAATAAATATTTGCCTCTTTCACTACCGTCACATTATTGAACTCTGACACAATGCTCTCCTTGAAACCAATCTGTTATCCTTTTCACTCTGACCCGATTGTCATCAGAACCGTCGTCATCCCCACAATCCGTTGGGAAGTTCCGAAACGCAATACCACCAGCAATCCAGGGTGGCCACCTGCTTCATGATGCCCCTTGCCGGCCTTCGAGAGGATGCTCAAAAAACCCGCAGAACGAGAGGCCATAAAAAAGCCCGAACGGATCGGCAACCTGTTCGGGCCATGCCCAGCTTTGCTATAAAAAGCTTTTGTTCAGAAGGGGACATCCTCACCCATGGGCGGTGGTTCCTGGAATGAATCTCCTCCGTATCCGCCCCCCGACCCGCCATGTTCGCCACCGCCACCGGTGGTGCGCGGCGAGAGCATCTTCATCTCACGGGCGACGATCTCGGTGGTGTAGCGGTCGTTGCCGCTCTGATCCTTCCATTTTCTGGTCTGCAATTTGCCCTCGATGTACACCCGGGAGCCTTTAGAGAGGTATTCCCCGCAGATCTCAGCCAGCCGCTGCCAGGCGACCACCCGGTGCCATTCGGTCGACTCCTGCATCTGGCCATCCTGACCTTTCCATTTCTCCGTGGTGGCAACGGTGAAAGTGGCCACCGGCGCACCGTTCTGGGTAAAGCGCATTTCCGGGTCTGCACCAAGATTACCGATTAACATCACTTTATTGATCATTTTCTCACCTGCAGATAAAATTGTTGCCCATGGACTGCAAGACGGGCTTGGGAAGATTTTTCGGTGGCAAGCATAAACTACTTGGGCGGTTATTGCAAAAATTGTTGCAGCGCGATGCTCCCGGCCAGACCACCCTTTCACCAAGTTCCTGCGGAAAATTCCCCCCTCCCCTCCAAAAAAAAAGATCGGGCGCCCCGAGGACACCCGATCTTTTTGCAGCACCGTGACAACCGTCTTGTATCAATGATGATACGCCGACTCACCGTGACTGACCGTATCCAGTCCTTCCCGTTCCTCTTCTTCGGTAACCCGCAGGCCGATGGTCAGATCAACGAGTTTGTAGGCAACAAAGGAAACGACCCCAGACCAGACCACCGTCGTGCCGATGGCCCAGAGCTGGCTGGTGACCTGGGTAACGATGGAATAATCCCCCACCTTGTTGGCAACATAGTCATACACCCCGATACCGCCGAGCGCCGGGTCAGCGAAAACACCGGTCAGAATAGCACCCAGCATACCACCGACACCATGGACACCGAACACATCCAACGCATCGTCTGCCCCGAGCATCCGCTTGAGACCATTGACGCCCCAGAGGCAGATGACACCGGCAAGCAAGCCGATAATCAGCGCGCCGCCAATGCCAACGAATCCACAGGCCGGAGTGATTGCGACCAGACCTGCTACCGCGCCGGAAGCCCCACCCAACATAGATGGTTTACCTTTGATCATCCACTCGGTAAAGGTCCAGGCGAGTGCGGCAGCAGCGGTTGCCGTCATGGTATTGCCGAAGGCGAGAGCCGCGGCGCCGGTGGCTTCAAGATTGGAACCAGCGTTGAAACCGAACCAACCCACCCACAGCAGACAGGCACCGATCATGGTCATGGTCAGACTGTGCGGAGCCATGGACTCTTTACCGAAACCGACACGCTTACCCACCATGAAGGCACCGATCAGGCCGGCTATCGCGGCATTAATATGGACAACCGTCCCACCGGCGAAGTCAATCGCCCCTTTCTGGAACAGAAAACCAGCGGTTCCACCAGCCAGTGCGCCGGCAGCGGCATCGGTATAGGCATCAGGACCGGCCCAATACCAGACCATATGGGCAATCGGCACGTAGGCAAAGGTGAACCACAAAACGATAAAGGCGAGCACGGCGGAAAATTTCATCCGTTCGGCAAAGGCACCCAGAATCAAAGCCGGGGTGATAGCGGCAAAGGTGGCCTGAAAAAAGACATAAATGAGCTCAGGGATATTGACACCTTTACTGAACGTGGCAGCCACCGAATCCACAGTAATGCCCTTGAGCAGGATTTTACTCAATCCACCGAAAAATGCATTCCCCTCGGTAAAAGCAAGGCTGTAACCGTAAATGACCCACAGCACCACGCACAGAGAAAAAACGGTGAACACCTGCATCAGCACGGAAAGCATGTTTTTACTGCGCACCAGGCCGCCGTAGAACAGAGCCAGACCGGGAATGGTCATCAAGGTGACCAGAAGGGTTGCAACGATCATCCAGGCTGTATCGCCTTTATTAGGAGGAACCACTGCGGCAGCCACGGCGGCGGCTTCCTCAGCAAAGGCGGAACCAGCGGCAACAACGATCAAAACCGCGATGAGGGCATAAAAGACAGTGTGTAATTTTTTCATGATTGGGCTCCCTATGGATCAAAGTGCTTCGGGACCGGTTTCGCCGGTTCGGATGCGCATTACATGTTCGAGGTCGAATACAAAAATCTTGCCGTCACCGATCTTGCCGGTGGACGCCGCCTTCTTGATGCCTTCGATCACCTGATCGAGCTGACTGTCGTCGATGGCCAATTCTAATTTTAATTTAGGCAGGAATTCGATGACATATTCCGCCCCGCGATACATCTCGGTATGCCCTTTCTGGCGACCGAATCCCTTGACCTCGGTCACGGTCACCCCTTTGACGCCGAGTGCAGTCAGACTTTCCCGCACCTCGTTCAATTTGAACGGTTTGATTATCGCACTGACAAATTTCATAATTCACTCCTGTTTTCGGCAGACGCCCGGTGTATCTTGCCCTGCCATGATGATTAAAAATGCTCTCGGTTACGCACCGAGATATCTGCTATTTTTCCCTGACGTTGGCGATGTCTTCAAGGTCCGGATGAACCATTGCCTGAAAATGCATCGTGCCATGTAAACGTTCCTTCTCACCCTACCAGGCCAACCGATGGCCATCCGCTCCCGGCTGGACTCGCCCGGTGGTCGTCTGTACACAGCCTCTCCCTCTTCCCATTCTGCGTCCCCCCTTTTTTCATTTTGTCTGGTAATCGTTTCATGT
>CAIMMA010000744.1 GCA_903842475.1 uncultured bacterium | reverse complement strand
GGCTTTATCGATTATACGATGCCTGGGTTTTCGGGGCATCGTCCTGCCCCCAAAATCAGCTACGTCAAGGGATTGTCCGCCTGGCGGTGGTATGTCGGCACCGGGCTGTATCTGGACGACATTGAAAAGGAAATAGCCGACTATCGCCACCGCTCGCTGCAGGTCCTGGGCAGGAATATCGCAACGATCTGCCTTCTCGTGCTTTTCCTGTGGCTGGTGGCCTATGCGCTTGTTGCCCGGTTAAATGCCAAGGCGCAAACCGCGCTGACCGCTTTTTCGCATTTTTTTAATCGTAGCGCTCTGGATCAGACCGAGATGCGCACCGATGATCTGGCGATCGAGGAGTTCAGGGAGTTGGCCTGCTCGGCCAACCGGATGATCGCCAAGAGGCGCGAGGCCGAGGAATCCCGGCGAGAAAGTGAGGAAACCTTTCGTAACATCGTGCAGGCCTCTCCCATGGGTATCCATTTGTACCAGTTGCAGGACAATGACCGCCTTGTCTTTATCGGCGCCAATCCGGCGGCTGACAAGCTCTTGGGCGTCGACAATGCCCTGTTCGTCGGCAAGCCCATCGAGGAAGCCTTTCCTCCTTTGGCGCAGACTGAGATTCCGTCTCGGTATCGCCGTGCCGCCCGGCATGGCGAAAGCTGGCACTCGGAGCAGATCAGTTACGAACACGGCAAAATAGCCGGTGCGTTTGAGGTCTATGTTTTTCAAATGGCTCCGGGGAAAGCGGCAGTACTGTTCAGTGAAATCACCGCGCGCAAACGAGCTGAGGAGGAGAAGGACAGTCTGCAGTCCCAGCTGACCCAAGCCCAGAAGATGGAGTCGGTGGGGCGCCTGGCCGGCGGCGTGGCCCATGACTTCAACAATATGCTGAGCGTGATTCTCGGTCATGCCGAGTTGGTGCTGCATCGGTTGGACGCCACCCATCCGCATTATGTCAGCTTGCAGAATATCCACAAGGCCGCCGAACGATCCGCCGATTTGACCCGCCAGCTCTTGGCCTTTGCCCGCAAACAGACTGTCGCTCCCCAGGTGCTCGATCTTAACGCGACCGTGGAAGGGATGCTGAGCATGCTGCGACGGCTCATTGGCGAGGATGTCGATCTTGTCTGGCTGCCTGGCAGTAACCTGGGGACGGTCGAGATTGATCCGTCGCAGATTGATCAGATTTTGGTCAATCTGTGCGTCAACGCCCGGGACGCCATCGACGATACCGGCAAAATCACCATCGAGACCAGCGCCGCCGAGTTCGATGAGGCCTACTGTGCAGTCCATGCCGACGTTGTTCCCGGCGAGTATGTGCAGCTGGCGGTGAGTGACAACGGTTGCGGCATGTATCCCGAGACGATCTCCCATCTGTTCGAGCCCTTCTTCACCACCAAGGCGACCGGCAAGGGAACAGGACTGGGGTTGGCTACGGTATACGGCATTATCATGCAGAACAAAGGCTTTATCAATGTCTACAGCGAGCCGGGTCAGGGCGCGACCTTCAAGGTATACCTGCCCCGAAACGCGACCAGGATGGAACGATTAGCCACGATCGAGGCGGCGGAACCGGTCGGGCGCGGCCATGAAACCATTTTGCTGGTGGAAGACGAGGCCATGATCCTCGACATGACCAAGGAAATGCTCCAAGGTCTCGGATATACCGTCCTGCCAGCGATATCGCCGGGTGAGGCCATCCGTCTGGCCCGCGAGCATGTCGGTCGAATCCACCTGCTGATGACCGATGTGGTCATGCCCGAGATGAATGGCCGCGACCTGGCCAAGAATCTGTTGTCCCTTTTTCCGGATCTCAAACGCCTGTTCATGTCCGGTTACACCGCCGATGTCATTGCTCATCACGGCGTGCTCGATCACGGCGTGCATTTCATCCAAAAACCCTTCACCATGCAAGTGCTGGCCGCAAAAATAAGAGAAGTGCTGGACCAGACTTCCAATTGAACCCCCAGGTGCTTATCACTAAGGG
>CAIMMA010000743.1 GCA_903842475.1 uncultured bacterium | reverse complement strand
GAAAAGCATTTGCTTGATCTGTCAGGCCCAATCCCTCCGGGTGCGGCGTTCAGTTACCGCGACAGGACGTCGGCCGGCCAAGGGCTCCGCCTCCACAAAAATTTCAGCCCCCCCATTTCGGACATACTCATCTTCTATCCGTTTTGGCTGTCCCGATTCGCAGGGGAGAGGTTCAACGACTTCGCCAATCAGCTGTTTACTGGATTCGTCCATGCATACCACCAGATACGCGGGGTCAGAGGGAAGCGGGGAGCCCTCCAGTACATCTTCCATGGCCGCTACGAACGCTGCGTTCCCTTCTGGTCGGATTTTCCAATAGGTACTGCGGTGAGGCGTAAGTTCGTTTTTTTCAAAACCCGCTGCACCGTCATGTGCGAAACTGCAGGTGCAAGGTTCAGTTCCACAGCTTTATCGGCAAGCAGCCTCACCGTCCATCGGCCGCGACCTTCCGGGGCTTCTGAACAGGCCAAGGCAACCAGCTTTGCTTCAAAGGAACCATCAAAGGTCACGTCGCGCGGCGGCTTTTCTCTCGCCTTACGCGTCAATGCCGCACCCAGGCCCTCCTCGACAAATCGCTTTTTTAAATGCTCAATTGTCCGGGCTGTTACGCCCAAAGCTTCCGCCGCTGCGGCAACCGTCCAAGCTGGCCCATCGGGCCCCGCATCACACAATAACAACGCGCGGGCACTGATAAATTTTTTGGCTCCAGTTTTGCCGTTTCGGGTTACTGCTTCTAGAACCTTGCGCTCCTCGTCCGTCAGGGTAACTCGATATCTCGGTGCCATGGCAACCTCCTGTGGTTACCATGAGGATACAACCGATTGGCGAAATACGAAACTTTAATTGTTACATGGTACTAGGCCCGCCGGCAACAGACCTTCCCCACAACCCTTACCTGGAGAAAAACCGATGGACACCACCGGTTATGTAAAAAAACAGACCCTCTACCTGGCTGTGGTCGCAGCCCTGATCCTCGGCTTCCTCGGCGGCGTGATCTATTCGGTCTACCGCACGCCTGCAGGAGAGGTTCATCCGCAGGCGGCCAACCAGTCGCAGGAGGCGGCCGCCACCATCGCCTCCCTCGAAAAAGCCACCCGCGACAACCCCACCAATGGCCAGACCTGGGTGGAACTGGGCCACGCCTATTTCGACACCGGCCAGGCCAAGCAGGCCATTGCCGCCTATCTCAAAGCCCTGGAGCTTGAACCCGGAAACCTCAACGTGATGACCGATCTCGGGGTCATGTACCATCAGGACAACCAGCACCAACAGGCCATCGATCTGTTTGATCAGGTGCTGAAACTCGACCCCAAGCACGAACAGGCCCGGTTCAACAAAGGCGTGGTGCTGCTGGTCGGATTCAATGACCGCAAACGGGCCGTTGCCGAATGGAGGACCCTGGTCGGGTATCATCCCATGGCGGCCGCCCCTTCCGGCAAGATGGTGGGCGACTTGATCGATCAGTTGGAGAAAGAGGAGCAAACCAAAAAATAAGGGCGGATATCGGCTGCCGTTGTCCGGTGCCGCCAGCGGCACCCGTCCGCCGTGTATCGACGGCGCCGAGGGAACGCCTCCTCGCATTTGACGGTGCAGGCCCGGTTTCCCGCTTGACAGTCATTTTCATCGCCTATATATTTTTGATTCTTTTATTGATTTTTAAAAACAAAACGTTTTTCGAGAGCATCAGCACTTCTGAATGGGACCTCAAACCAGAGAAAGGAATACTTTATGAGTAAAATCACAGGGTCACAAGCCATTATCAAATGTCTGCAGGAAGAGGGTGTGGAACTCCTGTTCGGCTATCCCGGCGGTGCGGTCATCGAACTCTACGACGAACTCTGCAAAAGCGGCATCCGCCATATCCTGGTCCGTCACGAACAGGGCGCGGTGCATGCGGCCGACGGCTTTGCGCGGGCCACCGGCAAAATCGGCGTGGCCCTGCTGACGTCCGGTCCCGGCGCCACCAACGGCGTCACCGGCATCGCCACCGCCTACTGCGACTCCATCCCCATCGTGGTCCTCACCGGCCAGGTGCCGCGGGCGCTGATCGGCAATGACGCCTTCCAGGAAGTTGATATCGTCGGCATCACCCGCCCCTGCACTAAGCACAACTATCTGGTCAACAATCCCGAAGATCTGGTGCCGGTACTCCGCGAGGCCTTCTACCTGGCCGCCTCCGGCCGGCCCGGCCCGGTACTGGTCGATCTGCCCAAGGACATCATTGCAGCACAGATCGCCTATCCGCCCAAAAAGAAAGAGCCAATCAGGATGCAGACCTACCAGCCCAATACCGATCCGCATCCGGGCCAGGTGGAAAAGGCCTGCCGGGCCATCCTCAAGGCCAAACGGCCGGTGCTCTACGTCGGCGGCGGGGTCATCTCCTCCAACAGCAACGAAGAACTGACCCAACTGGCCCGGCGGCTCAACATCCCGGTGACCATGACCCTGATGGGCCTGGGCGGTTTTCCGGGCACCGATCCTCTGTCGCTCGGCATGCTCGGCATGCACGGCAGCTACGCCGCCAACATGTCGGTGGCCAAAAGTGATCTGCTGATTGCCGTGGGCTCCCGGTTCGACGACCGGGTCACCGGTCGCCTCGACGCCTTTGCACCGCTGGCCAAGATCATCCATATCGACATCGACCCCACCTCGATCAGCAAGAACGTCGGGGTCGACATTCCGATCGTCGCCGACTGTAAACTGGCCCTCCAGGCCATGAACAGCTGGTTCGACAAAGCCAGCGAATACAAAGCCGAGGAGGTCACCGAACTGCATCGCCCCTGGGTGGAACAGGTCAAGGAATGGGACGCCAAGCACCCGCTGGCCTACATGGAATCCGGCGAGATCATCAAACCCCAGTACGTCATTGAACAACTGCACGAGCTCACCGGCGGCAATGCGATCATCACCACCGAGGTCGGCCAGAATCAGATGTGGGCCGCCCAGTTCTACAAATTCAACCACCCCCGCCGGCTGCTGACCTCCGGCGGACTCGGCACCATGGGCTACGGCCTGCCCGCGGCCATCGGCGCCCAGATGGCCTTCCCCGAGGCGTTGGTGATCGATGTGGCCGGCGACGGCTCGATCCAGATGAACATCCAGGAACTGGCCACGGCCAGGGAATGCGGCGCGCCGGTCAAGATCGCCATCCTCAACAACAACTATCTCGGCATGGTGCGGCAGTGGCAGGAGCTCTTCTACAACCGCCATTACGCCTCCACCGTGATGGAGGTCACCCCGGATTTCGTTGCCCTGGCCCAGGCCTACGGCGCGGTCGGCCTGCGCGCCAAGACCAGGGCCGAGGTGGTGCCGGTCATCAAGGAAGCCCTGGCCACCAAAAATGTGGTGATCATGGACTTCTCCATCCACCGGGAAGAAGGTGTTTTCCCGATGGTGCCGGCAGGCAAGGCCACCACCGAGATGCTTCTGGTGTAAGGATCTCCGGACGCCCAACCGTTGACCGGCCGATGGTGCCGGCAGACTTGAACCGACATCCATTGTCGAACAGGACCCACAACTATGAAACATACCCTTTCCGTCTTACTGCGCAACCGACCCGGCGCCCTCTCCCGCGTCACCGGGCTTTTCAGCGGCCGATGCTTCAATATAGAGAGCCTCTGCGTCGCTGAAACCTTTGACCCGCAGGTTTCCTGCCTGACCGTGGTCACCCACGGCGAAGCCTCGATCATCGAGCAGGTCACCAAACAACTGCACAAACTCATCGATGTGATCAAGGTCAACGACGTCAGCGAAGGCGAATTCGTTGAACGCGAGATGGCCCTGATCCGGGTCAAGGCCGAGGCCGGAACCCGCGCCGAGGTGCTGCGCATCATCGACATCTTCCGCGGCAAGGTGGTGGACGTCAGCCCCACCTCGTACGCGCTGGAGGTCACCGGTTCGGAATCCAAGATCAAGGCGGTAATCGATATCCTCCGGCCGATGGGTATCAAGGAAATCGTCCGCACCGGCAAAATCGCCATGGCCAGGGCCCCAAAAAAATAAAGCGTCCGCACACTCCGGCACGCGCGCCATCCGGGCGCGCTGTGCATTTAACGCAGCCGGTATCCTCTTCCTCGGATTTTCCATGCAGAAAACTGAAGTGCCCATGGCCTGCGAAGGCTACCCGTTTATTCTGTTCAGCGGTTTCACCACCCTGATTTCGGCCCTGCTCGGTTTTCCCCTCCCGACCCTGCTCTGCCTGCTGCTCACCGGTTTTGTCACCTATTTCTTCCGTGACCCCGCACGGGTGCTGCCGGAAACAGCCGGGGCAATTGTCTGTCCGGCCGACGGCAAGGTTATTGTGGTGCGTGAGGTCGATGACGACCGGTATCTGCAGCAGCGGGCGCTGAAAATTTCCATCTTCATGAACGTCTTTGATGTCCATGTCAATCGCATCCCCCTGGCCGGGACCGTCGAGCGGGTGGTATTGTCGCCGGGCAAATTTTACGCCGCGGACAAGGACAAGGCGGTCCTCCATAACGAGTCCTGCGCGGTCACGGTGACCACCCCGGACCAGCAGCGTTATACCGTGGTGCAGATCGCCGGTTTGATCGCCCGCCGCATTGTCTGTCGAGCGGAAAAGGGCGACCAGGTAGCCGCCGGGCAGCGGTTCGGCTTGATCCGTTTCGGTTCCCGAGTTGATCTGTACCTGCCGCTGTCGGCCCGGGTACTGGTCAGCGAAGGCCAAAAGGTCACTGCCGGCGAGACCGTGCTGGGCATCCTGCGGCAGGAGCAATCCGACCCCGCCGAAGAATCAATTGCCTAACCCCCTATGGTATCGTATAATATTGCCAATGTACTATTTGGCGATCGCGAACCGGGTGCAAGCCGACCAGTCTTCGGTCGCCCCCGGTCACCCATTGTTTATTTAAACCGCGTTACTGCGACCCATTTCACCAAGAGCTGATCATGGAAACCGCCCCATCCAACCGTTTTTATATCGTCCCCTGCATGCTGACCATCTGCAGTTTGTTCTGCGGCTTCTATTCGATCGTTTCGTCGATCAACGGTCATTTTTTAGCCGCAGCAATCGCCATTCTCGTGGCCGCGGTGTTTGACGGCCTCGATGGCCGGGTAGCCCGGATGACCGGGTCGACCTCGACCTTTGGCATGGAGCTCGATTCGCTCTGCGACATGGTCGCCTTTGGGGTGGCTCCCGGCCTGCTCGCCTACCTCTGGGCGCTCACCCCCTACGGCCGGTACGGCTGGCTAGCCGCCTTTCTTTATGTCGCGGCGACCGCCCTTCGCCTGGCCCGTTTCAATTCCCAAAGCGTGGCCAGCCCGAGCCATGACTTCACCGGCCTGCCCTGCCCGGCCGCCGCCGGCCTGATCGCCACTGCGGTCATGTTCAGCAGCGACGTTTTTCACACCACCGAATCCGTCACCCATATCTCGCTGGTTATCTTAGTGTATCTCCTCTCCTACCTGATGATCTCCACCCACAGGTACTCAAGTTTCAAACATGTCGACACCCCCAAGGAAAAACGATTCCAATTGATTGTCGGCCTTATTCTGCTGCTGATCCTGCTGGCCAGCGATCCTGAAAAAACCCTGTTTCCCACCATCCTCCTATATGTTCTTTCCGGCCCGGTCATGGCTCTCAAGGAACGATTCTTCAGAAAAAAAGTACCGGCGGCCGTCAGCCAGGAAAATCCGCCGCTCTGAACCGCACCCCTGTTCTTCGGATTCTGCTCCCGTGCGCATCACCGGCGGCAATGCGCGCGGTCGCACACTGACTACGCCTAAATCGGGCAACGCCGTGATCCGGCCAACCTGCGACCGGGTCCGCGAAGCCCTGTTCAATATCCTGGGCGACCGAATAACCGACCGGTTCGTGCTCGATCTATTTGCCGGGACCGGCGCGGTCGGCATTGAAGCCCTCAGCCGGGGCGCCGCCTTTACCCTCTTTGTCGATCAATCCATGGAAGCAGGCCGCCTGATCGAAACCAACCTCCGCGCCTGCTGCCCCCAGCCTTCCGCGGCCTTTGTCCGACTCGACCTGGCCGCCGCCCTCCATTTGCACACCCTGCGCACCGGCTTGCCCCGTGCCGCCCGGTTTGATTTGGTCTTCATGGATCCGCCGTACCAGAAAAATCTGGCGGAACAGGTGCTGGCAGTGGTAGAGCAATCCGACATCCTTACCGCTGACGCCCTGGTGATTATCGAAGAACACCGACGCGTCAACCTGCCCGCCGCCGTCGGCGGCCTGACCGTTTTCGATCAGCGCCGCTACGGAGAAACCGGGTTATGGTTCTATGGGCGAAAACCCGTTACGATTTGAAACCATGAATGAAACATCCGCATCGTCCGCCCCGGTCGGCACCCGGGACACCCCCGCCGTCGCCCTCTACCCCGGCACCTTTGACCCGATCACCAACGGTCATATCGACATCATCAAACGGGGACTCCATCTGTTTGACAAAATCATCGTTACCGTGGCCGTCAACGTCCAGAAGACCCCGCTCTTTTCCCTGGAGGAACGCTGCGACCTGATCCGTGAATGCTTCAAGGAACTGAACGGTCGGGTCGAAGTCGGCTGCACCGACGGATTGATTGTCGATTACGCCCTCAAGAATCAGGCCCATGCCATCATCCGTGGCCTGCGGGCCATCTCGGATTTCGACTACGAATTCCAACTGGCCCTGATGAACCGCAGACTGGAACGTTCGGTGGACACGGTCTTCCTGATGACCGGGTTTCGCTGGATTTACATCAGTTCCACCGGAATCAAGAACGCCGCCCGCTGTCGGGGCAACATCACCGGCCTGGTGCCGGCGCATGTCGAACTGGCGCTGCAAAACAAGTTTGCCTGATGGAAACATCCCCAGCCGGTAACAAAGGACCCCGTGCCGCCGATCCCGGCCGCCGCACCCTGTTGCAGCGCTGGGTGCAATGGCTCGCCGCCGCTGCCGGGGTGCTTTTTCTCTATCCCCTGCTCCGCTTCACCGCCTTCCGGGTAGCGCCCAAGCCACGCTTGATCGAAGTGCCGGCGCCCCTGCCCTTGAGCGGCGTGCATACCGGCCACGATTTCATCCTCTTCGGAACCAAGGAAGGCGCCACCGCTGTTTCCAGGGTCTGTACCCACCTCGGCTGCCGGATCAACTACCAGCAGGACAAACAGTATATCGAATGCCCCTGCCACCAGAGCCGTTTCACCCCCGCCGGCGTGCGCATCGCCGGGCCTGCCCAAAAAAACCTGCCCACCTACGAGGTCACCCTCAAAAAGGATGGCGACGGCCGGGTCACCGCCTACGTGGTCCAGCTCTGATGGACACCCTCGCCTGGAAAAACCGTGCGCTGGCGCCGCTGCGTTGGCTGGCCGCCTATCCCTGGGGCGCTGGCACGCTGATCAGCCTGCATCTTTCCATCATCTCGGGGATTGTGGTGGCCCTGCAGTTCAACGGGGCGGAACCTTTCTATTCGACCACCACCATTGAGCTGGTGGTCCCCTACGGCTCCTTCTGGCGGGCGCTGCATTACTATTCCAGCCAGGCTTTTTTCCTGCTGATGGTGGTGCATCTGGGAATGGTGCTGTGGGAAAATAAGATGGAGTACCAGCGGGGGGCCTGGATACGATTATGCGCCACCCTGCCCAGCGGGCTGCTGCTGCTGTTCACCGGCTATGTGCTCAGGGGGGACGCCACCGGCGAGGCCGCAGGCGCCATCGCCGAACACATCTG
>CAIMMA010000742.1 GCA_903842475.1 uncultured bacterium | reverse complement strand
AGCAAGGCCTGGATATTGGTGTCGTTTTCCGGACTTTTCTGAAAGTGACAGGTCGAACCAAAGGCAGCCAGCTTGGCCTGTTTCAATTCGACATCCTGCATACGCTTGAAAAAATCAACAGCCAGAGGGTTGGAACCGGGCCAGCCTCCTTCGATATAATCAATGCCGATCCGGTCCAGTTGCCGACAAACCTTGATTTTATCGTCGACCGAAAGGTTGAAGTTCTCGGCCTGGGTGCCATCCCGCAGGGTGGTGTCGTACAGTTCGATAACTCGGGTCATTTGTTTACTCTGTCTCTTCCAACGGCAAATTATCTTTGTCCAAAGCAAAAGCGTCGTGCAAGGCCCTGACGGCAAGTTCCGTATATTTCTCGGCAATGACGCAAGACACCTTGATTTCCGAGGTTGACACCATCATCATGTTGACGCCCTCTTTGGCCAGAATCTGAAACATGGTCGAGGCGATACCGGGATGATTCCGCATGCCGACGCCGACAACTGAAACCTTGGCAATGCCTTTATCACCGGTCACCGCCTCCGCCTTGATCTCCTCGGCCACATTTTGCAAGATTTCCATGGCCCGGTCATAATCCCGCCGAAGAACCGTGAAGGTCATGTCCGTCAAGCGGCCATCATGGGTGTTCTGGATGATCATGTCGACCAAGATGCCGGCATCGGAAATAGGAAGAAATATTTTAGCCGCAATTCCAGGCTGATCAGGAACTTTTTTAATAGTGATTCGAGCTTCATTCTTGCTGTATGTAATACCGGATACCAGCATGGATTCCATGATTTTGTCCTCCTCAACCACCCAGGTGCCAATGTTTTCAGAAAAAGTAGAACGGACATGTACGGGCACACGAAACCTTTTTGCCAGCCCCACAGACCGAATATCCAAAACTTTTGCTCCCAGACTGGCAAGCTCCAGCATTTCGTCGTAACTGATGTAATCGATTTTTCGCGCCTGGGGGCAGATGTTGGGATCGGTCGTATAGACCCCCTCAACATCAGTAAAAATCTCGCAGGCATCGGCCTGCAACGCTGCGGCAAGAGCCACAGCGGTGGTGTCAGAGCCGCCCCGGCCAAGCGTGGTGATGTCCCCGTCATCGGTGACGCCTTGAAACCCAGCGATGACGACGATTTTCCCCTGATCAAGATATTTGTTGATCAAGTTCGAATCAATCGAGCGGATCCGGGCCTTGGTATGCATGTTGTCGGTATGAATGGCCACCTGATCGCCGAGCAGGGAAACAGCGTCGCCCCCCTGATCTTTGACGGCCATGGCAAACAGGGACACCGTCACCTGCTCGCCAGTTGCCAACAGCATATCCATTTCCCTCTCGCTGGGGATGCGCTGCATGGCAAGCGCCAGTCCGGTCAAGCGGTCTGTTTCACCAGACATGGCCGAGAGAACTACGACCATCCGGTTTCCCTGCTTGTGGTTCTTGATAACCCGTTGGGCCACAGCCGTAATTTTTTCCGTGGAACCAACAGAGGTTCCACCAAACTTCTGAACGATGAGCGCCATTATCGTGTCCGCAAAAGAAGAAAAAGGAGAACAAGGGTGCTGGGAGAGGAAAACCGGTCTTTCCAGCTCTGTCATCAAGACCACTCTGTAACGAGTTCGTTTCCTGCAGGCATTCCGGCAGAAGTTGAAAAACCCATCACCAACTGCAAAAGCGGAGCAGAAATTCTAAGACGTATTTTT
>CAIMMA010000741.1 GCA_903842475.1 uncultured bacterium | reverse complement strand
GAAACAATGGGGGTGCGCCTCAATGCGTTGCCGTTTCAGGCGCAGGCCGCCCGGGGGGCCTCCTTTTGGACCGAGCGTCCTGTCAATCCTGGTCCGCGCCCTCAGTCGTGCCTCGCAGGAAATGACAATTGCGGCGCAATCGTGTGACCTCTGAGGCTTGACATGACACGGGCGTGAGGGCTCTTTCCGGCGGATTAGGGCCGATCCCCCCGGCGGGCGTTGTAGACCACTGCCTCGCTGGCGGCAAAGGTCTTGAAGTCGGCCAGGGCCTCCTGACGGAGGAGATCCTCGGTGAGCTCGATGCCGCGCCGGGCCAGTTCTGCCCGCCACTCCGTTGGCATCGGGCCTTCATCGAAACCGGTGATCTGCTCCATCTCCGGGCCGGCTCCGGCGATCACCAGCGAGCGGATTCCGGACCAGAGCACCGCCCCGAAGCACATGGCACAGGGACTCCAGTTGACCACCAGTTGATGCGCCGGCAGGCCGGGACCGCCCAGGTCGTAGACTCCAAGCTGCTGCTGGGCCAGGCACAGGGCCATGACCTCGGCATGGGCCGAAGAGCAGTTGAGCGGCATCACCCGATTGACCCCGATGACGATCAGGCGGCCCGAGTCGCGCTCAAACACCCCGGCGGCAAAGGGGCCGCCGGTTTGCCGCTGCACATTGAGCCGGGCGAAACGGATCACCGCCGCCATCCTGTCCGTGAGGGCGGGCAAGCATTCCGGCAGTTGCTGCAGTTCGGCCACTGCCCAGTCGGGGAGGTTGAGGACGAGGCGGAACGGGTCGGCAAAACGGGCGGCGGCAGTATGCATGGTAGGCTTTCCGGAGAGGGTTGGGGAGAGGTTGCTTCGCCAGGGGAACGGTCAGGCCCCCATCAACTTGGTGCGAAAGAGAAAAAAGACCGCACCCATCAGGCAGAGCCCGGCCCAGAGATAATCAAGCGTCAGCTTTTCCTTGAGATAGAGAACCGAAAAGGGCACAAAAATGGCAAGGGTGATGACCTCCTGGAGAATCTTCAACTGGCCCACCGACATGACATCATGGCCGATGCGGTTGGCCGGGACCTGGAGCAGGTATTCCAGCAGGGCGATCGCCCAGCTGATCAGGGCGGCGATGATCCAGGGTTTATGCGACAGGCTTTTGAGGTGGCCGTACCAGGCAAAGGTCATGAAGACGTTGCTGGCGCAGAGCAGGGCGATGGTGAGGGTATAGCGGTTCATAGTGCGTGCCGGAGTTGTTTTTCCGCCCGTCCAGGTCCTCCCGGCAATGGCTCCTTGCCCGGAGATCAGCAGGCTTGAGGGCATACTAGCAGCACCCCCGGTAATTTCCAAGGACGATCTTGTGGCTGCCGAAACGGTTTTCGGCGTTGGCGAGGGCGTTACTCCCGGCGAAATCTCCTGCTGACAATCGAAGGAAACGCATTTACAATGTTTAATGTTACGGTCCCCGATTCCTCTTCTCCCTTTTTTGAGGTTGCTCATGTCTGTTGATCCTTGTCCGCCGATGCCCCTTGCCTCCGATGCACTCAAGGCCAACCTGCGGGAAACCGCCGGTCCGGTGGTGATCAATCCCATGTACGCTCCTTTGCAGGAAATCGTCAGCCGGTACCAGGGCTTGTCGGTGAAGCTCGAGGCCCTGCTCTACGAGATCAGCCACCCGTATCGAAACTGGAAACTGATCATCCCCGAGCTGCGGGCCTTTGCCCTGAAAAATCTCAACCATTACCGCGATCATGAGCGCGGGCCCGAGGCGTTCACCCTGTTCACCGGCATCTTTTTCGAAGCACTCAAGGATTCGTGCCGCAACGATCAGTTGCTCCAACGGATTATCGAGGCCCTGCTGGCCTATGCCGACAAGATGATCCAATCGCTCGATGGTGCCGCCCTGTTTCGTTTCGAGCGGGATTTCTCGCAATTTTTCAAAAAGCTGCAAGAGCTGGATGTGGTCGAGCCCCAGGTGATGCTGTCCATGGTGCAAGGCCAGCATCCGGTGCGGAAGATGGCGATCCAGATGATTGCCCTGCGCCGCCAGCAACCGGAACAACCCTTTGATTTTCAGGCCCTGGCCCTGTTGATGCAGACCATTCTCCGCCGCAATTATGAGTATTGGCTGGGCGAAGAAGATCCGCTGCCCTGGTTCGAGAAGCAATGCGGCGCCTATTGCCAGGAGTGGCATGGCCAGGGGCTGCTGGTTGCGATTTCGCACCAGCGTATCCGGGAGTGCCGGCAAACCCTGGAGGAGACGGAGTTCACCGGGGATTACCTGGCCGGACTGGAGG
>CAIMMA010000740.1 GCA_903842475.1 uncultured bacterium | reverse complement strand
GCCTTATACACCCGGTCAAAGGTCTCCTCAAAGGAGGTGGGCGTCAAGCGGCCGACCTCGATGAACTTGACCACGATTTCCTTGGTCACCTTAAAAATTGCCTCGTCGCTTACCGGCTGCTGCACCGGCGGCTTAGCTGTTTTCTCGTCATTGCCCACTGAAGACACCCACCTTGTTATAACACCATAAAAAAACCCCTGTTACAGGAAGAAGGCCAATTCTTATCCAGTTGTAACAGGGGTAACCAGTCTCGCACGGAAAAAACCTCTCCAGCATTCTCCGGGAGGTGATGGTTTTCAATTGCGGCCGGGGAAGCGCTGCCCTACCCTTCGCCGGGAGAATCAGTTCTTTTCCAGCACCCGATAATCAATAACCTCGGCAAAGGCCAGCAGGTCTTCCCTGGGCACCTGTCGCCCCTTGATGGTGACCACAAAGCGGGAGGCAACCACAATATACAGCTCACCGCCCTTTTTATTGCCGTCGTACTTGATGATCGCGCGCTGGCCCTTGAGGGTTTCAAGCTTGCCGCCGCCGGCCCCGGCAAACACCGGGTTTTTGATCATCATCAGCACCGACTGCAGCACCGGACTATCGGAAACGATCTCCACGCTGACAGTCGACGCGCCCTTGGTATAATCGCGACTGACGGTCACGCCGCCGCCGAGGATGGCCGCTCCCAGGGCCTGGGCGCTGGCTTCTCCCGCCTGCCAGCCCGACGGAGCATCAGGCAGCAACGCCTTCATTTTTTCACTTTTCTGCTGGCGAACCAACTGGGAGGCATAATCGAGGTTGGACGAAGCCCCGGTGTAATCACCGGCCTGATACTGCCGGACCGCCTCCTTGATGGTGCTCAGCACATTGTCTTCGGCAGCGCGCACGGATTGCGAACTCAGCACCATGAGCAGCGCCAGAACGATCCGCAGCGAAGTTGTTTCAAACATAGATCACCAAACGGGCTCCTTTGAAAAAGGAAAAAATCTCCAGGTGGCCACTGGTCGAACCACGATAATTAAAGTCAGGTCTGTGATACCAAGAGGCGCTATGGGTGTCAAGCAAAGAACGGGAAGCCAGAACTTTTCAAAATAAAACTTTATAATATCAAATTGTTATTAAAAATAAACCTGCGCCCGCGTCAACCAACAGCATGCCGGAAAAACAGCCACGGATGACAACCCCTTAACAACAATTTGCCCCAAAACGATGCTGGCGCGTGGCAGGCGCCCCCTAGGGATTGCCGGATAGCAACAAACCGGCTACCATTGATCCTCAAGAAGGGGCTGCAAGGACACAGAGCCCAACCGGACAAGGTACGATCGATGGCGGGCTTGCCTTGCTGGAATCACAAGGCCTGCAATGGAGAAAAGATGGGAAAGGAAATCGAACGAAAGTTCCTCCTCGCCGGCGAGGGCTGGCGCACTTTGGCCACAGGTATCGAGTACCGCCAGGGGTATCTCTGTGCGACCAAGGAATGCACCGTCCGGGTCCGCATCGCCGGAGAGACCGGATACCTGACCGTCAAAGGGGCAACCGTCGGCGCGGTCCGGAGCGAATACGAGTACGAGATTCCTCTCGAAGATGCCCAAGTAATGCTGAAAAGCCTCTGTCCGCAGCCGCAGATCGAAAAGAAACGGTATACCATTCCCTACGAAGGATTCCTCTGGGAAGTCGACGAGTTTTTCGGCAGCAATGCCGGACTGATCGTTGCGGAAATCGAACTGGAGACGGAAGATCAGCCCTTTGATCGGCCGGAATGGATCGGCGAGGAGGTCACCGACGATCCCCGCTATTTCAATGCCGCCCTATGCGTGGCGCCCTACAGCACCTGGGAGGAAACGGGCGAAGGATGTCCTGAGGAACGGCCCAAGCTTGCCCCTGCCCCAAACAACTCCTGACCTCCGTTGCCCTTGAAAATTCCCACCCCCATCGGGCGCGCTCTCCCTCAGTGCACCGCCCCTCCTTCTTCTTTCGGCCGCGGCGTTCGCGGAAGAGTAGACGGACCGGCACCCGGTTGAAGGTGGCGGGTGGAAACATTGGTGAAACAGGCGATGAACCGTGCCGATTTCGGCAAACAGCCGCTTGCTCCCGGCGCCGGTCAGCGCCAAAACCTTTAAGCACCGGCACGCCGGGGATGAACGTAACCGCCACGGTCACCTCCTTCAGCAGCCGCTCCCCCCAATTGTGTTATCGAGTTCCGTGGAGTTCCTGGCACATGACCTTGAATACTGCTTGAACTCACGATAATTCGATATCATTTCCCCAGAACTCCGGAACTCGAACGATAGACAAGAACGTAATGAGTTATTCTGAATAATTCGTCGTCCGCTCCAAGGTGTTCGTCTGCGCCTGCCAACGATACCAGGTTGGCATGGGACCCCCTTCCGGTTTTGTGTACAAACCTAACAGGACTTCACCATTGGAACCAATACTCCATTGGACCGTTTCTCCTGATTCTTGGCCAAGGAGTACAGGTTGATCGTTGGAGTCAAGACCGTACAGTTCAATTTCTTCGGCTAGCGCACCATACTGGTAGGTGAATGCCAATACCGGATTTTCTCCGTAATTCCAACTGTATATTTATTTGATCTTCGGATTGTAGGCGTCCTTCCGCTCCACGGAATAGATAAGGACCGAGCCCTTGCCTGATTTTTTGAGCAGTGCCAGCTTGACGGCCATGCTCATCTTGGCATTTATGTTTCCGTTTCTGTTTCTGCTTATGCCCCAAGTCACCCAGCGAAGGCCCGTGTCCGGCGGAAAAACGCGGAGGACGTGCAAATCATCGAAGGACGACAGCGTGGACGATGGGGGTCAAGTGGACGACGGGGGTCAAGTCTTGCAATCACGCATTTCGTGCTTTTTTATTAGGACTGGCAAAAAAATGCGTGATTGCAAGACCCCTGTTTGGAGACGGACGGAGGGCGAAACGGGGCAGGGCTAAAAAAATAGCAATTTGAGGTGATCGGGACCATTGATGTCAGGTTATGCTCCATTGGGATCAGGCCCCCATGAACTCCCTGCAAAAATCCGGAAAAATCCCGGCACCGGGTCGGTAATCTGGCAACAATGGCGGTCTGCACCCTTGCCGTGGGGAACTCCCTCGCTGGCGTTATAGAGCCAAGCGCAACAGCTCGGCCAATTCCCGGCGGTCCAGCTGCTTGATGATGGAGGCCTCGTCCTCCTGAATCAGGGCGGTGGCCAGTTCTTGTTTTTTAGCGAGCAGGTGATGAATCTTTTCTTCCAGGGTTCCTTTGGTGATCAGTCTGAAAACCTGGACCACCTTTTTCTGCCCCATCCGATGCACCCGGGCGGTGGCCTGCTCCTCCCGGGCCGGATTCCACCAGCGGTCATAATGAATGACCGCCTCGGCACCGGTCAGATCGATACCAACGCCGCCGGCCAACAGGCTGGCACAGAAGACCCGGCAGTCCGGATTGGCGTTGAATGCTTCAATCATTTTCTGGCGCCGTCCCGCGGTCATATTGCCCTTAATACTGGCGAATTCGATCCCTGACCGGCGCAGATGCCCCTCGATCAGCTCCAGCATGCTGGTGTACTGGCTGAAGACGACGAATTTCCTCCCAGCCGCCAGCAGCTCCTCGGTCAAGTCGACAAAGAGGTCCCATTTGCCGCTGGCATAGGCAGAGGGATCGGTGCTGTCCTGCACCAGGCAGGGGTGGCAGCAGATCTGCTTGAGCCGGGTGATGAGTGTCAGTATCATGATGGAGGAGGGGGCGTACTCCCCGTCGTCCGGATTTTCGGGGTCTGTTGCCATCTCGCTGATCATCTGACGGTAGAGGCCGACCTGATCGTCGCTCAACTCGCAGAACCGATCATCATCGATGGTCTCCGGCAGTTCGGTCAGCACCTGGCTCCTGGTTCTTCTGAGGAGGAAGGGGTGGATGAGGCGGCTGAGCCGCTCGCGTACCGGCTCGCTGGATTTTTCTCTGAAGTTTTCGCTGATCGGCTTTTCATACAATTGTTCGAACTGGCGCCGGCTGCCCAGGAGTCCGGGCAGGCAGATGTCGAAAAGGGCGCGGAGATCTTGGAGGGAATTTTCAACCGGGGTCCCGGTGAGGCCGATTTTTATTCGGCTGTTGAGGGCTGCCACCGCTTGATGGACGCCGGTGGCGAAATTTTTGAG
>CAIMMA010000739.1 GCA_903842475.1 uncultured bacterium | reverse complement strand
TATTTCACGGCGGTTATAAATCACGCCATCGCAGTGGCTGAACTGGAACGCCAGATGGGGACACTTAGGTAGCGCCATTGGTCCCGGTCATTATTTTTTTAGCTTGGGCGAATCAAACCACAGCCCTGCAACTTGCTCTTTCTGGTTCTTAAAGTCTAAAACGAGCCGAATCAGAACGTGGTCGTCAGTTTTTGAGAATCCGGCCTTGAACAGCGAAATTATGTCGTCTTCCTGGACAAAGTATCCCAGATATTGCAACGACTTTAACTCGCCCAGAGATCCGTCGATCTTTTCGCAAAGTTTAAGAAAATTCTCACGATCCTGCGCCGCCTTCATTTTGTCGGAAAAGTCCTTGGCGTACATATCGTAATTTTTTGTCGCTATTCCCTTTAAGATTGAATCCATCTCAGCAGTTGAAACTTCCTTGATCTTATCGTCTGGGATGGCGGGCTGAGAATAGCAGACATCAGCCATGTACGGCGAAAACACAATACACAACAAGCACGTTAGCAAAATTAGAGTCCCAGTTTTGAACAGTCTCCCTGGATGACGCTTTACCGAAAAGTTAGATGTGCCGCCTGTCACGTTTAAATCTCCTTTGTTTTTTTAGTGAGGCTTTGTCAAGAAGCCTGCTTTATGGACATAATTTAACCACGATTATTTGAGATGTATAGATCTGGCCGGATAATGGCCAGGGGTCAAACATTGTCACAGAGTTGCTTTTCCTACTCAACCTCTTTGATCGAATAGCTCGTGCTACGACCGCCAGAGGCGCCTCTGGTCAATATATTGCGCCGAACAAGATCATCTATATCACGAAGAGCGGTATCCTGGGAGCATTTGCCGAGTTTCGCCCATTTGGAAGATGTAAGCTTGCCTTGAAAACCGTCAATTAGCAGATTTAGGACGATGCGCTGGCGGACATTAAAACTTTCTCCCGAATGCGTTTCCCAGAAACTGGCCTTCCTTAGCACAGCGTTTAAAGTTGTTTCAGCGGCCCCCAGCGCCGCGTCAAGGCAACCTAGAAACCACTCCAGCCAGGGCGTGATGTCTAGACTACCCCTTTGGGTCGATTCAAGGACATCGTAGTATGCGCTTCTTTCCTTTAGGATTTGAGCGGACATGCTATAAAAGCGCTGAGCGCTTTTTTCAGAACATGCGAGCGTTTGATCGGTAATCGCCCTGGCAATCCGCCCGTTTCCATCGTCAAAAGGATGGATGGTAACGAACCAAAGATGAGCTATCCCTGCCTTGATCAATCTTTCATGGGTTTCCTGGCAGTTGTGCCATTCGAGAAATGTTTCCACCTCTCTCTTAAGGCGTGTTGCCGGAGGAGCCTGGAAGTGCGCCCGTTCGCGTCCAAAGGGTCCTGAGATGACCTGCATGGGACCAGACTGATCGCTTCGCCATGCGCCTACATTGATTTTGGCCATCCCGCTGCGACCGGCAGGAAACAACGCCGAATGCCAGGCAAAGAGCCGCTCCTCGGTCAGGGGAATGTCGTAACCTTGTGTGGCGTCAAGCACCATTTCGACTACGCCATCAACGTGACGATCGGCCTGGGTGAGGCCACCGACATCCATTGCCAACCTGCGGGCTATCGAGGAGCTCACCTGTTCACGGTCAAGGAATTCTCCCTCAATCTCGCTTGATTTTACCACATCTTCAGTTAGGGTTTGTAGGGAAGCCTCGGCCCGCAGCTTGAATCCAAGCCCCTCCATTCGCCCCATCAGTCGCCCCTGCTTGTGGGACACCAAGGTGAGGGATTTGGATAGTCTCTTCTCATTCCAGCGGAAATGAGGCCAGTCCTTTAGTTCGTAGATGTACATCGATAATCTCCGCACCTTATGCGGAGATTATAAGAGTTATTCGCCGCATTGGCAACATTCGTCTTTCAAAGTGTCTTTGAGAGTGGGGATACGAAAGAGGAAGGGTTTTCCCGAATTTACGGGCAGTTGACGCAAGTCTCTTGAACGTTATAAAATCTGCAATACTCATTCTGTAAGGTGACTTGTGGTAATTCTACCAACGGAGGTTTGCAAAGACTTATTGATAAATGATTGTAACTGGGCCTGGATCCCATTGAAGGGTAGAATATGGGCCCGCATAGGTATCGCTAGCTTGTTTGTTGCCGCCTGGTGACCACCATTGGTTGGTCGCTGCGAATCGCACCGTAGTAAACGCCGAGTTTGGTGAGGCTGCGGGAAACCAATTTGCGGTTTGCGATTTGTTGACCACAACGGTTGTGGCAACAACATCAACCCAATCTGTCGTTGAGGTACCATTAAGGGATACCACAGCGGGACCCGGGGGTGCGTTCTGAAAGATTAAAGTGCAGGTGGTTGCAGTCGTACAGGAGCCTGAACCCCACGAAATTGAGGCGATTATAGGATTCGTTGTGGTACCATTTAATAGTGGGGGGTTATGTGTAATGTCAACCCATATAGTGAAACCACCAGCGGTAGAAGCATAAGATGATGTTCCAACGAGAACACACGGCGCAAGCGCCGCAGAAGAAAGGTCAGATTGAGATAAATTTGAGTTTGGGTACCCAGTATCAAAAGCCGCCGCTCCTGGCTTCGTATTGCCAAGGTTAGCGTCCGACTGACCGAATGCTGTTACAGTGGATACAAAAAACAAAATTGTTACAAAAGGAACTATGATTTTTCTCATGTTGACCTCTGGTCTGTTCATTTTTCAATAGCTAGTTACTGCCATATTATAGTAATAGAAGCAGGCACCCATGGTGTCCCGGGACTGGTGATAGTTACTCCGGTAGGTGATATGGAACTAGTTCCAGGAAACCAAGTGGGATTGTCAAATTTGGTAATAACGGTAGTGCCTTGCATCAATAACACTTGTGTTGAAGTTATTCCATACAGGCTGATGTAGACTGGCGCCGTAGGCGGTGGATTCTGCGGCGGGTTTGCAACGATGATTGTGGCCGTAGTGAGTAAATTCGCTGAATCGCAATTAGCGACCACAGTTGGTGTAGTGTCAAAAAGCAACGTCTGGCTGTAGGAGGGAGCTTGAATATAGACATTGCCATTTGCGTATGCGACAACAGCGCAAGGGTTAATTGGCGCCGCTAAGGCAATACTTGGAGGAAATAAGAAAACGACTAAAAGGCAAATAACCGACGACTTATTCATTATGCTTATCCTTTCCTTGTTCGATTTACGGAACTCCCTTTAGTAGTACATTATAGTTATAGAAGATGGTACCCACGGAGTAGGGGGACATGTGATGGTGACACCGTTATAGGTTGCGCTAGTAGAAAACCAGGTCGGAAAATCGGATTTAGTTATAACGGTAGTCCCCTGCATTAATAACAATTGGGTTGAGTCAGTTGTCCCGTACAGATTCATGTAAACAGGCGCCACTGGTGGTGGATTCTGTGGTGGATTTGATACAATTATTGTCGCTGCCGTGGTTGTTGTGCAGTCCGTAAAGCTTAAAGGCGAATCGAAGGCGATTTTCTCTGAGTATGCTGGCGCTTGAATATACTTGTTGGCGTTGGCGTATGCGATCACTGTACATGGGCAGAGTTGGGCGGTTACTCCAATAACGGGAGTCAATAAAAAAATCATGAAACCGCACAAAACTTGTAATTTTTTCATCATACAGCCTCCTGCTTCCGGTTAGGACAGATCAAAGTTGTCAACCTCATCATTATTGAGGGGTAAGTGTCGCCCCGTACGTTATGGTGAATGAAACCGGGATCCAATACGATCCCTGGATATTTGGTGTATTCACCACATTCTCTATTGATATGTCTGTCCAGGCTCCCCCTGTAAACCAATCCGGAAAATCGGTTTTAGTAATAGCCTGAGTGCCCATTGTTATCCACAATGCGCAGGTTCTAGTTCCCGTGCTTCTATTATAAAGGCGCACAAGCACGGGGTTAACGGGAGGATTCGCGACTGTGACTGTCTCAAACCCACCGGTTAACCCCGTGCTTGTGCGCCTTTATAATAGAAGCACGGGAACTAGAACCTGCGCATTGTGGATAACAATGGGCACTCAGGCTATAACTAAAACCGATTTTCCGGATTGGTTTA
>CAIMMA010000738.1 GCA_903842475.1 uncultured bacterium | reverse complement strand
GGTGCAGCCATCTTTGACATAGATCACCGAGTTGGAGGTTACGCCATGCTCGATCGCCCAGCCAAAAAGCATGTCCTCAATTTCGCGGGCGGTGGGCTGGCGCTCGCAGGCATAGCTGGCCCCTTTATAGGTAGCGGTGGCGGGCTTCAGGTCCGAGGGCCGGCGGATGGAATTGACTGCGGACTGCTGGACAATGATGCCGCCGTCGATCAGCGATTTGAAATCAACGAAGCGGTGCTGCTCATAGGCCGCCAGCCGGGAAATGCCGGTCATGCGGATGACCCGCAGGTTTTTGCGGCGGGCGAGAATCGCCAGGGTCCCTTCCTCAAAGTCCGGTGCGCAGACCACCTCCAGATAATTTTCCGCCATCAGTTCGGCGGTTTCTCGGTCAATCGGACGGCTGGTCACCACGGCTCCGCCAAAGGCGGCGATTCGGTCGCAGCGGTTGGCCCGGTTGTAGGCCTCGGCCAGAGTGGCACCGATGGCCGCGCCGCAGGGATTGTTGTGTTTGAGGATGGCGGCGGCTGGTTGATCGATCAGGTATTTGATGATGTTGAGGCCGTTGTCGACATCGGTGAGGTTGATCTTGCCCGGATGCTTGCCGACCTGGAGCATGTCTTCCACCGTGATGGCGCTGACCAGACCGTTGCCCGGCTCGATGTAGGCGCAGTCGCCCAGCACCAGATTGCCGTTGACCAGTTCATACAGGGCGGCTTCCTGATCCGGGTTTTCGCCGTAGCGCAGGCCCCGCTCTTCGACGGTGCCGTCGGCCATCGGGATTTTCCAGGTTTTCTTTCGGTAGACATAAGTCTGGCCGCCAAAGGAGATGGTCATATCCATGGGAAACGAGTCGCCCAGGAGGGTGGAATACATTTTTTTCAGGTCGGTCATAATCCGCGAAGCTCCTACGGGAGGTGGTAAGGGTCAAAAAGACGGTCTGCGACGGAATGTACCCGGTCAACCGTTGTCGATAAAGGGTTAAATGCGTGCCTGGGAAAATGGGCTGGTCAGGCACCGTTTCGCAAGGTCAGCGCCGGGATGGTCGTCCCCGTCGGCACCGAACAGTTGCTAAGCACCGCGTTGGCTCCGACGGTGACGCCGTCTCCCAGGTGACAGTTGTGGAGCACCACGCCGCTGCGGATGCTGCAGTTTCGGCCCAGGGTACTCCCGCCGCTGATTTGGACCTGTCCGAGGACAATGGTGTCCTGACCGATGGTGCAGTCCGGTGCGATCAAGGTCGAGTCGGGCGCGTACAGGGTGACCCCGGCGAGCATCAGTAGGCGGTTGTGGCGGAGTTGTAGGGTGGCATGGGCTTGGGCCAGTTCGATTCGCGAATTAACGCCGAGCACATCGATGGCCCGGGGATGGACAAATTTCTGTACCGTGAGCCCCTGGCGGTTGGCGATAGCGACGATGTCGGTCAGGTAGACTTCACCCTGGCTGTTATCGGTCCCGACCTGGCGGAGGGCGGTAAACAGGAACTCGCGATCCACTAGATATATCCCCGCATTGATTTCCCGAATGGCGCGCTGCGTATCGGTTGCGTCTTTTTCTTCGACAATGGCCCGTATCCGCCCTTGGTCATCGCAGAGAATACGGCCGTAACCAAAGGGATGGTCGAGCAGGGTGGTCATCAGGGTCAGCGGGGATTGTTGTTCTTGATGGGCAGCGATCATGGCCTGGAGGGTGGTCGCCTGGATGAGCGGGGTGTCGCCGCAGAGGATCATCACCAGTTCATCCTGGGCGCAGGCAGACTCCGCGCAGAGCACGGCATGGCCTGTGCCCAGTTGTTGTTCCTGGAGCACGGGCGTGATCCGATACCCGGTCAGCGCATGCAGAACCTCCTGGCGCTGGTGACCGACGATAACCGCGCACCGGCTGATCGCGGCTGCGGTGATTGCCTCCAGCACATGGTGGATCATCGGCCGGAAGAAGACTTCGTGCAGCACCTTGGCACGGGAGGATTTCATCCGGGTGCCCTTGCCGGCGGCGAGAACAACAGCGGTAATCGATGGGGTCATGGCAGCAACCTTGCAAAAGAAAGGGGAAAATAATAAAAGTGGCCCACTGTAGAAAAAAATGACGGGTTTGACAAGCGCTCCTTGCTGGGATGAGTGGGCCGATCAACTTGTCAAGGAAACGCTTTCCAGGACCGTTGCAGGCAAAAATTTGATGCGAATCTGGCGTTTCATTCGTACAGTGGCCAGACCGGACAGGCCGGAATACTAGAAAAGTTTTGGAAGAGAGCAAAGGCGACTGCCCGTTGAGGAGCAGTTTTTTGGCATATTAAGAGAGTAACCAGTACACGAGAAATGTAACCAATGCGACCAGCTGACCATGAGGTGCTGATTCTTGACGGCGCCTGCGGAACCAATCTTCAGGAAATGCAGATCCCGGCAAGCGCCTGGGAAGGCAAAGAGGGCTGCAATGAACTGCTCAATCTGACGGCCCCGGAAAAAATTATCGAGCTCCATAGCGCCTTTGTTGTCGCCGGAGCCATGGTGATCGAGACTAATACTTTCGGAGCCAGCCGGATCGTCCTGGAGGAATACGGGCTGCAGGACCAAGTCGAGGCTATCAATCGGGCCGGAGTTGAAAACGCCCGACGGGCCATCAACGGCAAGGCCAATACCTACATCGCCGGATCGATCGGGCCGGGGACCAAGCTGCCCTCGCTGGGGCACATCTCGGTGGATGCGTTGGCCAGTGCCCATGAAGAACAGATCCGAGCCTTGGCCCTGGCCGGGGTGGACCTGCTGATCATCGAAACCTGCCAGGATCTGCTGCAGATTAAGACCGCCATGACCACCTGCTTTGCCACTCTGGAAACCTTAGGCCTGCAAATCCCGGTGATGGCTTCGGTCACCATCGAACGCACTGGCACCATGCTGGTCGGCACCGATATTGCGGCAGCGGCGGTTACCTTTGAGCCTTACCCGCTCTTCTCCTTCGGGCTTAACTGCGCCACCGGCCCCATGGATATGGAATCCCATATCCGCTATCTGAGCCGCAACTGGCCCGGCCGTATCTCCTGCGTACCCAACCAGGGGATGCCAGAGGTCGTCGCTGGCAAGACCTGCTATTCGTTGAGCCCCGAAACCTATGGCCTCGAGATGAAGCGTTTTGTGGTCGACTATGGGGTCAGTGTGGTCGGGGGCTGCTGCGG
>CAIMMA010000737.1 GCA_903842475.1 uncultured bacterium | reverse complement strand
TTCGCCGCTCCCACCATGAAAAATCGGGAGGAACTGCAAAAGGTGGAACGAGCCATAACCGAGGTGCATGCGGAACTCGAAACGCTGGGGCAGCAGATCTCACTCCCCGAACACGCCCTTGGCCATCTGGACGATATCCTCCGCAATGCTGAAAAATTACTCCTGGTGCGCAGCCAATCCTTCCACCTTAACTGGATGAATGTCCTGGTTGACGATGCCTCGGACCGCGAAGCCAACGAGATCACCTTAGCCGAGTTTTCCATTGAGGAAGTATTGCGCCGGTCGGCCGTGCTGGTCACCTTCCCCCTGACAGCGGCGACCAGCGGGTAAGGGCAGAACGCAACTTGAAGACCAACAAAACAGGGGGACAAGCAGTGGAAACCAACAATAAGAGCGGCTCAACCGCCATGCTCGGCTGGCTGCGGAACTATCAAAAGGATTGGCTGCGGCCGGACCTGATCGCCGGCTTGATCACCGCCGCAGTGGTCATTCCCAAGGCGATGGCCTATGCGACCATCGCCGGCCTGCCGCTTCAGGTGGGGCTGTACACCGCCTTGGTGCCGATGGTCATCTATGCGCTGATCGGCACGTCCCGACCGCTCAGTGTCAGCAGCACCACCACCCTGGCGATTCTGGTGGCCACCGAGCTCGGCCAGGTTGTGCCCGATGGCAATCCTGCCGCCTTGCTGAGCGCTTCGGTTACGCTGACCCTGCTGGTGGGCGTGATCCTCATGCTGGCTTCGGTGTTACGGTTGGGCTTTGTCGCCAACTTCATCTCGGAACCGGTGCTGATCGGTTTCAAAGCGGGAATCGGACTGGTCATCGTCCTGGATCAGATCCCCAAGCTGCTGGGCATTCACTTTGCCAAAGGTACCTTCTTTCATAATCTGGCCGCCCTGTTTCAGGCTCTCCCCGAAACCTCGCTGCCCACCTGTACCCTCGGAATCGTCATGATCCTCCTGCTGCTCGGACTAGAACACTTCATGCCGCGGGCGCCGGCTCCGCTGATTGTGGTGGCAGCCGGCATCGCAGGCATGAGCCTGTTTGGACTCCAGGCCCATGGCGTGGAAGCAGTCGGGCACATTCCCCAAGGGCTGCCTTCCTTCATGGTCCCCGATGTATCCCTGGTTGAGCAGCTCTGGCCGGGGGCCATGGGCATTGCCCTGATGAGCTTTGTTGAAACCATCGCCGCCGGCCGCGCCTTTGCAGCGAGCGGAGAGCCGTATTTACGCCCGAACCAGGAATTGCTGGCCACGGGACTGGCAAATGCATGCAGTTCGGTATTGGGAGCCATGCCGTCGGGCGGCGGCACCTCCCAGACCGCGGTGAACCGTCTTGCCGGAGCGCGCACCCAACTGGCGGAACTGATCACGGCCCTGGCCGCGCTGCTCACCATGCTGGTGTTGGCCCCCTTCATCGGCCTGATGCCCCAGGCCACCTTGGCGGCCGTGGTCATTGTCTACTCGGTCGGCTTGATCCAACTGGAAGATTTCCGCGCCATCCTGGCGATCCGGCGCATGGAGTTCTTCTGGGCTCTGGCTGCTGTTGTCGGGGTTGTCCTGCTCGGCACGCTCAAGGGTATTCTGGTGGCCATCGTGATATCGCTGCTTGCCTTGGTCTCGCAGGTGGCCGACCCGCCGGTCCGGGTGTTGGTCCGCAAACCGGGGACCAATGTGTTTCGGCCGCGTTCGCCGGCACACCCCGAAGATGAAGCCTTTCCGGGGCTATTGCTCCTGAGGCTGGAGGGGCGACTCTTTTTTGCCAATGCCGAACGGGTTGCGGAAAAAATCAGGCCGATCGTGGAAGAGGCGAACCCCAGGGTTGTGGTGCTTGATCTCGGCGGTGTTTTCGACCTGGAATACTCGGCCCTCAAAATGCTGATCGAGGCCGAACGCAGACAACGAGAACGCGGCGTGCTCATATGGCTGGTGGGGCTCACTCCGGAGGTGCTCGACGTGATTCAGCATTCATCGCTGGGCACGACCTTGGGACGGGAACGGATGCATTTCACCCTGGAACAGGCCGTCGAGAAATACAGGCAGTCTG
>CAIMMA010000736.1 GCA_903842475.1 uncultured bacterium | reverse complement strand
TTCCGTCATTTTTACGAGCTGACAGAAACTCGGCATGCAACATTAAGCTTCAATATCCCCGTCGAATCCGTTTCGCCCCCGTAGTATATTACCAGGGTGTTGAGTGTTGGGTGGAAACCGGCACGTTTAAGAATCCTTGTCGTTGCGCCGCATGGTGCGTTCGATGTCGCGGTTGGATTCCTTTTCTTTCAGCGAGGCCCTTTTGTCATAGAGCTTCTTGCCGCGGGCCAGGGCCAGTTCAACTTTAGCCTTGCCACTCGCTATAAAGTATATCTTGAGCGGGATAAGCGCAATGCCTTTCTCATGGAGCTTGCCGATCAGTTTGCGGATCTCCCGCCGATGGAGCAGCAGTTTGCGGACCCGAAGCGGGTCAGGGCTGATATGGGTGGCAAAGGAGTAGGGCGATATATGGACATTATAGAGGAACAGTTCGCCGTCCTTGATCTGGGCATAACCGTCGCGGAGGTTCGCTTTGCCGGCCCGTAGCGATTTAACTTCCGGGCCGTTGAGCACGATCCCGGCCTCAAAGGTCTGGTCGATGTGGTAATCGTGAAAGGCCTTTTTGTTTTTACTGACGACTTTTTGTCCCGTTGCCTGCTTGCCGCTCATGTTATCCGGTTATCCCGCCATATTGGTTTTGCTTCCCGCGCTGCCACGGGAAAAGATCAGAAAGAATCGTTTTCCCCGGTTACCCTAAGGGCTTCTTCCACTGTGGTCAACCCGGCCTGCACCTTGTGCCAGGCATCTTCACGCAAGGTGGTCATGCCTTCCCTGATCGCCACCTGCCGCAATTCGGAGTCGTTGGCCTTGGCAGCGATCAGTTTTTTCATTTGTTCCGACATCGGGAAGACTTCAAAGATGCCGAGGCGTCCGAGATACCCGGTGTTGCGACACTGCAGGCAGCCTTTGCCCCGTTTGAGTTCAACCGATTCCTTGCCGGTGACCGGAAAGCCGAGTTTCCGCAGGCTGGCTCCATCAACGGCATACGCCTCGGCGCAGTGCGGACAGATGCGGCGCACCAGCCGTTGCGCCAGGGCGCCGAGCATGGTCGAGGCGATGAGAAAGGGCTCAAGCCCCAGATCCTTCAGGCGGATGATGGTCGAGACCGCATCGTTGGTGTGCAGGGTGGAGAAGACCAAATGTCCGGTGAGGGCCGCCTGCACCGCATGGGTAGCGGTTTCGAGATCGCGGATCTCGCCGATCATGATAATGTCGGGGTCTTGGCGGAGGATATTGCGCAGAATTGAGGAGAAGGTGACATCGATCTGCGCCTGGACTGCGATCTGATTAAAATCCTCGTAGACCATTTCCACCGGATCTTCCACGGTGACGATGTTTTTTTCCGGTGAGGCGATGTCTTTCAGGGTGGAATACAGGGTGGTCGACTTGCCGCTGCCGGTGGGCCCGGTCACCAGGACAATACCATGGGCCGCGGTCATGAAGCTGTTGTAGACCACCCGGTCCCGCCGGGAAAAGCCAAGGTTGTCAAGGCGCTGGAAGATCACGTCCGGGTTGAGAATCCGCATGACCGTTTTTTCGCCAAAGGCAACCGGCACGGTGGAAACCCGGAGTTCCGCTTCCTTCCCCTCTTCTTTGCGGCCGATTTTGATGCGTCCGTCCTGGGGGCGTCGTTTCTCGGCGATATCCATGCGCGCCAGGCTCTTGATCCGCGAGGTGATGGCCGAGTGCACCGCCTTGGGCAATTTATAAATAGTGTGGAGGATGCCGTCGATCCGGAACCGGACCAGGCAGATATCCCGTTTGGGCTCGATGTGGATATCGCTGGCCCGCTGCTCCAGGGCATAACTGAACAAATGGTTGACCGCTGCCTTGATGTGCTGGTCGGTGGAACTCAGTTCCTTGGCGGACGAGAGGCGGACGTATTGTTCGAGATTGCCGATGTCCACAGTGACACCGGTTCCGGTGGGGCCGAATTGGGTTTCGGCGGCGGTGATCGAGCGTTGGAACCCAAAAAATTCAGCCAGGATTTTTTTAATGTCGGTGCGGGTCGACAGGTACGGCCGCACCGTCACCTGGTTGACCCGTTCGATATCCTCGAGTGCCAGGTGGTTATCAGGGTGATAGGTGACCACCGAAAGGATATTGTTATTCAGCTCGAACGGCAGGATCAGATGGTTGACGGCAAAGGATTTGGGGATAGTCTTGGTGACGATCTCGATATCCAGTTCCAAGGG
>CAIMMA010000735.1 GCA_903842475.1 uncultured bacterium | reverse complement strand
GTACATGGTGGTGGCCTCCAGTCTGTCGACCACCAATGACTTGCTGCGCAAATCCAACAGCAGCCCGTATCAGAAACAGGGGGGCGAGCTGCTGCAGCGGTGCATCGACGATCCCCGGCTGCGCAAGTACTTCCTGCCGAAGGAGCCCGCCATCCTCCCTGATCCGTTGCCGGGCAAACCGGATCGGAAGAAGGTTGACCCGAAGAAGCCGGTGTGAAGTGGAGGCTGTGGGGGCCGAAACCGCAGGCTGGTTTCCTGTTCCGTTCCTTTTGGTTTTGACCTTTTTGGCCGGACCGGCTACAGCTTACGGGGTGTATATACTGTACTTTCCCTTTTCTTTCAAACACGGTTTGGGTGAGCCTTGCCTATGAACCCTTCGTTGCGTTGTTTTACCGCCTATGATGTCCGCGGCAAGGTCCCGGATGATTTTGACCCGGAAATCGCCACACGGATCGCCCTGGCCTTTGTCCAGCAGTGCCGGGTGCGCAAAATGGTGGTCGGTCGCGACATGCGGCTGACCAGTCCGGTGATTGCCGAGGCGATCATCGGCGGGCTGCTCGCCCGGGGCGTCGATGTCGTCGATATCGGGCTCTGCGGCACCGAGGAGGTGTATCATGCCGTGTTCAGCGGCGCCGCGGCCGGGATCGAGGGCGGCATCATGATCACCGCCAGTCATAATCCCGCCGCTTACAATGGGATGAAGATCGTTCAGCGTGACGCCCGGCCGGTTTCCGGCGACACCGGGCTGCGCGAGATCGCCGCCATGGCCGCAGATGACGGCTGGTACCAGAGCCTGTGTGCCCAAAAACCTGTGCAGGCGGGCCAATGCACCCGGATTGCCGATAAAAGCGCCTATATCGCCCACCTGCTGGCCACCGCCGATTGCCGGGGCATGCGGCCGTTGCGCCTGGTGGTCAACAGCGGCAACGGCTGCGCCGGGCCGATCGTCGATCTGCTGGCGCCGCATCTGCCCTTTGAGTTTATCCGCATGCACCACGAGCCCGACGGCCGGTTTCCCAACGGGGTGCCCAATCCCCTGCTGCCGGAGAAGCGCGAGGCCACTGCCCGGGCGGTCCGCGAGCATCGGGCCGATCTCGGCATTGCCTGGGACGGCGATTTCGACCGCTGTTTCCTCTATGACGAAAACGGACGGTTTATCGAGGGGTATTACATCGTCGGCCTGCTGGCGGTGGCGATGCTCCAGCAGCATCCGGGGGCAACCATTCTCCATGACCCCCGCCTGACCTGGAATACCAGGGAGCTGGTTGAGGCCGCCGGAGGGCGGCCGGTTATGACCCGCACCGGGCATGCCTTTATCAAGGAGCGCATGCGGGAGCTGGACGCAGTCTACGGCGGAGAGATGTCGGCCCACCATTATTTTCGCGAGTTCGGCTATTGCGATTCGGGCATGCTGCCCTGGCTGCTGGTGTGTCTGCTGATGGATCGGACCGGCCAAAAGCTCTCCGAGCTCTGCGACCAGCGAATGCTCGCGTATCCGGTGAGCGGCGAGATCAATACCAAGGTGGGGGATCCCGAGGCGGTCATCGCTGCCATTGAGCAGCGCTATGGTGACGGCGCCAAAGACACCACCGACGGCATCTCCATCGAATATCCCGATTGGCGCTTCAACCTGCGCCGATCCAATACCGAGCCGGTCCTGCGGCTCAATGTCGAAACCAGAGGGAATGCGGAGTTCCTGCAGCACAAGACCGACGAACTGCTGCAGCTGATCAGGTCCTGAATCGGAACGATCCGGTATTTTTCAAAATAATCTCGAAAGATGAGGTGATTGAGTGGCATTGCAACCTGTTATTCTGGCCGGCGGTACCGGCTCCCGGCTCTGGCCGCTTTCCCGTGAGCTCTACCCCAAGCAGGTCATCAAGCTGACCGGCGAACTCTCCCTGCTCCAGACCACCGTGCAGCGGGTAACGGCCCTCGAGGGGGCCGTCGCCCCCATGGTCGTGGTCGGCGAAGAGCATCGGTTCCTGACCAAAACCCAGATCGAGGCGCTCCATCTGCTGGCCGATTTCCGCATTCTGCTCGAGCCCTTCGGCAAAAATACGGCTCCGGCCATCTGCGGGGCAGCAGCCTATGCGGTGAACCAGGGGCGGGGCGGGGATGTGCTGCTGGTGCTCCCGGCCGACCATCTGATTCTCAAAAGTGCATCGTTTGCGCAGGCGGTGCGCGAGGCGGTGGTCCTGGCCGAGCAGGGGCGGATCGTCACCTTTGGGATCGTGCCCGACCATCCGGAAACCGGCTACGGCTATATCGCCCGGGGTGCGGGCAATCAGGTGGAGAGCTTTGTGGAAAAGCCGGATCAGGCCACCGCCGAGCAGTATCTGGCCAGCGGCAAGTATCTGTGGAACAGCGGCATGTTCGCCTTTACCGCCGAGACCTTGCTGGCGGAGATGGCGCGCTTTGCCCCCGAGGTGGTGGCGCAAATGTCCGAGGCGGCCGCGCAAGGGAAACCCGACGGCCGGTTTTTCCGGTTCGATCGTGCGGCCATGGCCGCCTGTCCGGCGGATTCGATCGATTATGCCCTGATGGAAAAAACCGACAAAGCCGCAGTGGTTGAAGCTGACATCGGCTGGAGCGATATCGGCTCATGGCGGGCGCTCTGGGAGGTCGCTGATAAGGATGGCAACGGCAACGCGGTCTCCGGCGATGTGATCCTTGAGGATGTTCACAACTCGCTGATTCGCTCCGAGCATACCCTGGTCGCCGCCATCGGCCTTCGCGACACTTTGGTGGTGGAGACCGCCGATGCGGTGCTGGTGGCGCCGATGGATCGGTCGCAGGATGTTAAAGCCATCGTGGCCAGGCTCAAGCAGGAAAAGCGGCCCGAGTTTCATGTCCACCGGACCGTGTATCGGCCCTGGGGCAGTTACACCACCCTGGAGATGCAGGACCGGTTCCAGATCAAGCGAATCACGGTCACGCCCGGAGCCCGGCTTTCCTTGCAGATGCACCACCATCGCCATGAGCATTGGGTGGTGGTTTCGGGTACGGCCAGGGTCCAGAACGGCGAGCAGTCTGTCCTGCTCAAGGAAGACGAGGCCGCCTATATTCCCTGCGGCACGGTGCATCGGCTGGAGAATCCGGGAGTGATTCCGCTGGAACTCATTGAGGTGCAGATCGGCAGTTATCTGGGCGAGGACGATATTGTCCGCTTCGACGACGAATACGGACGGTTGTTGGAATAGCTGTTCGGATTGACAGCAAAAACAGGGCCGTTCAGGCGGCCCTCAGCGCTTAATGGCCGGCATGGGGTGCTTGCCGGTCTCTTCGGCATAATGGGTATGAAAAGCCGCCACATAATGGTCGAGGATGCGTTTGTCGCTGTCCGAGACATGGAAGAATTCAATCCCGTTCTGAAAACGGCCGGAAGAACTGGTCGTATAGACGATCCTCCCCATCACATCAATCAGCTGATCTTCCAGCCCCAAGGTAATCATCACCTGCTGACCTTGGGGCAGTTGGATATGCGTTTCCATGAGAATCCCGCCCTTACTGACGTTCAGGGTCCTTGCCATGGAATAATTTCCTTGTCGTCCCTGTTCGTCAACCACCAGATAGTCGAGTAAATTCAAAGATTCAGGTCTGATGTAGTGTCTGCGTTCGCTGGTCATAGAGGGCCTGTGCGAGGAGATTGACGGGTTTGTTACGGCGGGTTCCGGTCCTGCTCTGCACCTGTTGAAACTTCGCGGTTTCGATGGTTACCGGGTTGGTGCGCCGTATCGTGATTTTTATAGGCATACGGAAACCCATGACCATTCCGCATGCTTATCCCTAAACATTAAAAACTGTACCGCTCATCAGACCTTTTGTCAAATCCACGGCGCATGGAGCTGGTAGACATTTTTGTTCATTCTGTGAATCGATGTGACAAATATGTAAACTGCCGCGCATTGGGTTTGCGGAAAGTTTGCAAGTTTTTATATGTTATTTTAATTGGTTAATTGTTTGTTTTGTTACTGGCACTTATTTTGTATTGGTAAGAGGACCTGGGCTGCGGGGTGGTGTCGCGGCGTCTTTAGCGGACCGATTTTTCCGGGATGCATGTATCAGGCGATGGGCGGTCTGCCGGAATGACGCTGGTTTGAGACGCTCATCCCTTCTAACTCTCCGGAATTCTGCACTGGCGAGCGGGTTGACCGTGGAGAAAATGTTGACCGGCCCCGGGGCCGTCGGGCATGGGTCGCGTGCGGGTCAATAAAACCTTTCAATAATGTAAATAAGGAGCGGGGATGATCAACGGCGCAGATACTGCATTTATATTAGCGGCAGCCGGCTTGGTTTTGCTGATGACGCCCGGGTTGGCACTGTTCTATGCCGGGATGGTGCGGAGCAAGAATGTGCTTGGCACGATCATGCAGAGTTTTGTCCTGATCTCGCTGGTCTCGCTCGAATGGGTCTATGTCGGCTATTCGATGTCCTTTGGCCCCGATGTCGGCGGTTTTATCGGCGACCTGACCTGGGCGGGTCTGCGCGGGGTGACCAATGCGCCCAGCGCCACCTATGCCTCCACGATTCCCCAGTCGGTGTTTATGATCTACCAATGCATGTTCGCGGTGATCACCCCGGCCCTGATCGCCGGGGCCTTTGCCGAACGGGTCCGCTTTCCCGCCTTTGTAATGTTCAGCCTGTTGTGGGCCATCCTGGTTTACAATCCGGTCTGCCATTGGATCTGGGGCAGCGGCGGTTGGTTGGCCAAACTCGGCGTGCTCGATTTCGCCGGCGGCCTGGTGGTGCACGCCACCTGCGGGGCTGCGGCCTTGGCCGCGGTGTTGGTGATCGGGCCGCGCAAAGGCCATGGGCAGACCAATTTCATGCCGCATAATCTGCCGATGACCATGCTCGGCACGGGCCTGCTCTGGTTCGGATGGTTCGGTTTCAACGGTGGCAGCGCCCTGGCGGCCAACGAAGTGGCGGCGACCGCCTTTGTGGCCACCCACCTGGCCGGGATGGCGGGGATGGCCATGTGGACCCTGATGGAGTGGTTCAAGCTGGGCAAGCCCACGACCCTGGGGGCGGCTTCCGGCGCCATCGCCGGGCTGGCGACCATTACCCCGGCGGCGGGTTTTGTTGGACCGAACGCGGCGATTGTAATAGGATTGATTGCAGGCGTTGTCTGTTATATCGCAGTTAATTTGAAAAGCAGATTCAAGTTCGATGACAGTCTCGATGTGGTCGGCATCCACGGTGTAGGGGGCGTGACCGGAACCATTCTCCTGGCGGTGTTCGCCTCCAAGGCGGTCAACCCGGCCGGAGTCGATGGGCTGCTGGCCGGCAGCGGCGCCCAGCTCTGGCCCCAGATACTCGGAGTCGGGGTCGTCTGCCTCTATGCCTTTGCGGTCAGCTGGATTATTCTCAAAGTCACCGATAAGATCATGGGGCTGCGAATCAGCGAAGAAGCCGAGCATCAGGGGCTCGATTACACGGAGCATTCGGAAACCGCTTACAATTAAATCGTCGCCTTGATGCCTGCACAGGCAGCCGCCGGCGTGATCGATCCGGATCATGCCAAACGTTACAGAGGACACCATCATGAAAAAAATTGAAGCAATCATCAAACCCTTTAAGCTCGACGAGGTCAAGGATGCCTTGAACGGTATCGGCATCAAAGGGATGACCATGACCGAAGTCAAGGGCTACGGACGGCAGAAGGGGCACACCGAGATTTATCGCGGGGCCGAATATGTGGTCGATTTCATACCGAAAATTAAATTGGAGATCATCGTTGACGATGAGCAGGTCGATCAGGTGATCGATACGATCACCACCATGGCCCGCACCGGCAAAATCGGTGACGGTAAAATCTTCGTGCTGCCGGTGGAACGGGTTATCCGGGTTCGAACCGGGGAAACCGGGAGCGAGGCGGTGTAATGGCCTCAACCCTGCGATTGCAGCAGGAAGCCCTGGCCGAGGAGGGACGACAAGGACTCAGCGGCCAGGAGATTTTGCATCGGAGCGCCGGCTTGGTGGACGATTTCATCATCCACCAGTTCAACACCGCCCCGGCGGTACGGAACGCCCGCGGGGCCATAGCCGTTATTGCCCTGGGCGGATACGGTCGCCGGGAAATGTACCCCTACTCGGATATCGACCTGCTGCTGCTCCACGACTGGTGGTCGAAAAAATCGATGCAGGCGGTGGCCGAAGGTTTGTTCTACCCCCTGTGGGACGAGGGGTTCGAGGTCGGTCACAGTGTCCGCGGGGTCAAGGATGCCGTGCAGTTTGCCCAGGACGATTTTCATTTTCAGGTGGCCTTGCTCGATGCCCGGCTGATTGCCGGTTCCCGGGACCTGTTCGATGCGTTGCGGGAACGCTATTTCAAGAAGGTTTTTGAAGGGCGTCGTCATGAATTCGCCCGGACCATGGAAACCTTCAAGCTGGAGCGCTGGCGAAAGTTCGGCAGCCACACCTACCTGCTCGAGCCCCATATCAAGGAGGGGAAAGGCGGGCTGCGCGACATTCAGGCCATGCTTTGGGTGGCCAAAGGCGTTTTCGGCCTGCAGGACCTGGACGCCATTCAATCTTCCGGGATGCTGGAGGCGGCCAATCGTCAGGCCTTTGAGAATTCCTGGTCCATGCTGGCCAAGATCAGAAATCGTCTGCACCTGTTTTGTCGCCGCAAAAACGATCATCTGATTTTCGAGTTCCAGGAAGGCATGGCCGAAGCCTTTGACTATCGGGATGCAGGGGGGATGCTCGGCGTCGAGCATTTCATGCGGGATGTCTACAGCCACCTGCAGACCGTTTCGGTGGTGACCGATCTGTTTTTTGAACACGTCCAGGAAGTGCTGGGGATCACCACCGGTTCGGCGGTGGAACAGCAGCTCGAACGCTCGATTAGTATCCGCGGCGGCACGGTGCGGCTGACCTCGGCGGATGATGTGGCGGAGCGTCCCTATCTGCTCCTCCGGCTTTTCCTGCAGTCCGGGCGAGTGGGGCTGCAGCTGCATCACCGCACCCGACAGATCGTCACCAGCCATCTCCATCTGGTGGATGACCACTTTCGTTCGTCGAAGCGCGCGGCCCGGATTTTTCTTGAACTGCTGACCCAGACCGAAGAAATTTTCCCGGTCCTGGAAACCATGCTGTCCACCGGGCTGCTGACCCGCTATCTGCCGGAATTCGCCGGAGTGGAATCGCTGGCGCAGCACGATTTATACCATCTGTACACTGTGGACCGGCATCAGCTGCAGACCGTGACCGAACTGGGCCTGCTGAAAAAGAGCATGGCGGAACTGTTCGCCGGGATCGAGACCCCCGAAGTCCTCTATCTGGCGGCCCTGCTCCATGATATCGGCAAGGGCAAGCAGGCCGACCATTCGGTGCTGGGGGCGGAAATGGTGATCGGCATCGGGCAGCGCCTGGGGCTGTCGGCGCAGGCCTGCGAGACCCTGGCCTTTCTCATCCGCTATCATCTGTTCCTGCCGGAAAATGCCATGCGGCGCGATTTCAGCGATCGCGAATTCATCCGCCAGGCCGCCGAACTGATCGGGGATGAGCAGCGCCTGACCATGCTCTACCTGCTGACCATTGCCGATTCCAAGGCCACCGGCCCTTCGGCCTGGTCGGACTGGAAATCGAGTCTGCTCTCCGAGCTGTATCTGAGCCTCAAGGCCTGCCTCGGAGCCGATTGTCATCTCGACACCGAGGCGCGGGAAGACGAAGAGCAGGGGGTGCGCTGGCTCAGGGAGCAGATCTTGACCAAGCTCGACGGAGTGCCGGCCCGGATCGACATTGCCATCCTGCCGGCCGATTATCTGATGAGTTTCAGCCTGGAAGTGGTCCTGCTGCATCTCCGGATCCATCGGGAGCAGGCTGCGCGCCTCCGGCAGCAGGTCCTGCTTTTCCCGGAGCCCGGAGAGCGGAGCTGGTCATTGTTGATCATCGGGCCCGACAAAGTCGGCTTGCTGGCCAAATTCTGCGGGGTGCTGGCCCTGTACAACCTCAAGGTGCGCTCGGCGCAGATTTTCACCTGGCCCGACGGTACGGTGGTCGATGTCCTTGAGGTCGTCCCGGCAATGGCGCGCACTTTTGCAGAAATGGATTGGCCGGCCATGGAGCGGGATTTGAATCTGGCGATTAATTATCGTCTCGACGTCGGCTATCAACTCTACCAGAAGATGCAGCCGCAGGCCCACAGCCCGGCCCGCCAGGTGCAGCAGTTGGAGCGCAAGGTCATCATCGACAATCAGACCTCGCAACACTACACCCTGGTCGAGGTCTATGGCGGCGACAGCCGGGATACTTTGTACCAGTTGACCCAAACCCTGGCCGATTTCGGCTTGACCATCCATCGGGCCCGCATCGCCACCGAGGTGGAACAACTGATTGATATTTTTTATGTCCGGACCCAAGCCGGCGATAAGCTGACCGAGCCGGCTGCGGTGGAGAAGGTGCATATGACCCTGATGCGGATCATCAGTGCGGAGGAGGCGGAACTCGAAACCGCCGACCTGCCGCTCCACCCGTAGGAGCAACAGTATCCGGCAACGGCCGGTTTTTTTCATCAATCCACAAACCAACTAACTTCTGAACTGTACAATCATCATCTTCAACCCTCTATGGAGCGTGCACTATGAGTGGAATCGAGGCCCGTTTGAATGCCATTTCGGCAATCATCAACTATCAGCCATCCCATGCCCCCCTGAATTTCAGCGAAACCAAACCCACCGACATTTTTGGATCCAACGTCTTCAGTGACCGGGTCATGAAGGAACGTCTGCCCAAGCATGTCTACAAATCGTTGAAGAACACCATCGCCTTTGGCAACAAACTTGACGCCTCCCTTGCCGATGTGGTCGCCAACGCCATGAAGGACTGGGCCATCGAGAAAGGCGCCACCCACTTCTCCCATGTCTTCTACCCCCTGACCGGCCTCACCGCTGAAAAGCACGACGCCTTCCTGGTTCCCGACGGCGACGGCGGCGCCATGGCCGAGTTTTCCGGCAAGATGCTCATCCAGGGCGAGCCCGACGCCTCCAGCTTCCCCTCCGGCGGACTGCGCGTGACCTTCGAAGCGAGGGGCTATACCGCTTGGGACGTCACCAGCCCGGCCTACATCCTCGAGAATCCCAACGGCACCTTCCTCTGCATCCCCACCGCCTTTGTCTCCTGGACCGGAGAGGCCCTTGACAAGAAAACGCCGCTGCTGCGCTCCCTCCAGGCCCTCAACAAGCAGGCCAAGCGCGTGCTGGGGCTGTTCGGCGTCAACACCAAGCTGCCCGTGGGCTCCTATGCCGGGCCCGAGCAGGAATACTTCCTGGTCGACCGCAACTTCGTATTCTCCCGTCCCGACCTGCTCATCGCCGGCCGCACCCTGTTCGGCGCCCCTTCCGCCAAGGGCCAGGAGTTCGAGGACCAGTATTTCGGCGTGATCCCCCGCCGCGTGCTTTCCTTCATGATGGAAGTCGAGCATGAGCTGTTCAAGCTGGGCGTGCCGGTCAAGACCCGCCACAACGAGGTGGCCCCCGGCCAGTTCGAAATCGCCCCCATCTACGAGTCCGGCAACCTGGCCACCGACCACAACCAGCTGGTCATGACCACCCTGCGCACCGTGGCCAAGCGCTACGGTATGATCTGCCTGCTCCACGAGAAGCCCTTCTCCGGCATCAACGGCTCGGGCAAGCACCTCAACTATTCCCTGGGCAACGCGGAGCTGGGCGGCCTGTTTGATCCGGGCGACACCCCGCATTCCAACGCCCAGTTCCTGGTGTTCTGCGCCGCCGCCATCCGCGCCCTGCACAAGCACGGGGCCCTTTTGCGCGCCACCGTGGCTTCCGCCTCCAACGACCACCGCCTGGGCGCCAACGAGGCCCCGCCGGCCATCATGAGCGCCTACCTGGGCGAGCAGCTCACCGACGTGTTCGAACAGATCAAGAAGGGCGAGGTCAAGGGCTCCAAGACCAAGGGCGTCATGAACATCGGCGTCGATACCCTGCCGCCGCTGCCCATGGATCCGGGCGACCGCAACCGCACCAGCCCGTTTGCCTTCACCGGCAATCGCTTCGAGTTCCGCGCCGTGGGCTCCTCCCACTCCATCGCCGGCGCCCAGGTGGCCCTGAACACGATGATGGCGGAATCGCTTGATTACGTGGCCACCGAACTGGAGAAGTTGGGCAGAGTGAACAAGACCCAGTTCAACGAAGGCGTCCAGAAGCTGCTCCAGAAGATCATGGTGGAGCACGACGCTGTCATCTTCAACGGCGACGGCTACTCCGACGCCTGGCACAAGGAAGCGGTCAAACGCGGACTGCCCAACCTGAAGACCACCCCCGAGGCCCTGCCCGTGCTCACCAGCAAGGAAGTGGTGGACCTCTTCACCAAGTACGGTGTGCTCTCCGAGGCCGAACTGAAGAGCCGCCAGGAGATCTACCTGGAGCAGTACGTCAAGACCGTCACCACCGAGGCCAACCTGGTGATCCGCATGGCCCGGACCGTAATTTTCCCGGCCGCCATGCGCTATCAGGGGCAGTTGGCCGCAACCTGCGCCAGCCTCAAGGCCATCGGCCACGACGTCAAGATGGCCACCCTCGAGGATGTCACCGCCAAGCTGCGCTCCATGCAGACCGAGGTGGATACCCTGGAGAAGCTTCTGGCCCATGAGGGCGGCGACACCCTGAAGCATGCCAAGTATATGTGCGAGAAGATCCTGCCCGCCATGCTGGCGGTGCGCGGCTACGCCGACTCCCTGGAGTCCGTGGTGGCCGACGATCTGTGGCCGCTGCCCTCCTACCAGGAGATGCTGTTTATCCGCTGATCCCGGTTGCCTCGTTAACCCGTGCAAGGCCGCTCCCGGCAGGGGGGCGGCCTTGTGCTTTCCCGCACGACGTAGCCGCGGTCCTTCACCCCTCGCGGTGGTCGACCTGCTGGCGCGACGCTGGTACGGTGTCTGCCGCCAAATGTGTTCGTGTCTTGAACTTTTCCATGTTCACGATTATACACAAATCAGGTCCGGTAACGTGTCGGTCGTTTTCAGATGGACACCATGGTTGCTGAAATCGTAAAAGATCCGATGTTTTTGTCATTTCGAGGAGCACAGCAACGAGCAATCTCTCATTAATTCAGAGATTGCTCACTGCGTTTGAAATGACAGAATGAAGGTTTTGCTACTTTTTGCAAGATTGTCATGGTTGACCGGTTGGCCTGCGGAACACTGCAAACCCCTCCGCCTTTTCCAGCGCCTGCTGACCCATGGCTGAAGTTCGCTGGCAATCCTAATCCTCAAATGACAAGGAGATGCGTTATGACACGTGATGAGATAATGAAAATTATCAAAGAGAAGAACGTCAATTTTTTCCGCCTGCAGTTTGTCGATATTTTCGGCTTCATGAAAAATATCGCTATTCCGAAAAGCCAGATCGCCAAGGCACTGGACGGGCAGATGATGTTTGACGGTTCCTCCATCGAGGGCTTTGTGCGGATCAATGAATCCGACATGTATCTCAAGCCGGATTACGATACCTTTATGGTGCTGCCTTGGCGTGAAAAAAACGGCACTAATGCGGCCCGCATAATTTGCGACGTGTACAAACCGGACGGCACCCCTTTTGTCGGCTGTCCGCGGAACAACCTCAAGCGGGTTTTGGCGGATGCTAAAAAACTCGGCTATACCATGAACGTCGGCACCGAGTGCGAATTTTTCCTGTTTCGACGGGACGAAGAAGGGCTGCCCACCACCATCACCGACGATGTCACCGGCTATTTCGACGTTGAGCCCGATGATGCCGGTATCGATTGCCGCCGCAAGATCATTGAAACCCTTGAGGCCATGGATTTCGAGATCGAGGCCTCGCATCACGAGGTTGCCGAGGGGCAGCACGAGATCAATTTCAAATATGCCGATGCCCTGACCGCCGCCGACAACACCATCACCTTCAAATGGGTGGTCCGTTCGATCGCCGCTGAATTCGGCCTGCACGCCACCTTCATGCCCAAACCGGTATTCGGGATCAACGGCTCCGGCATGCACACCAACCAGTCGCTGTTCAAACTCGACGGCACCAATGCTTTTTTTGACGAGAAGGGGCCGCTGCAACTGAGCGAGGTCTGCTACAAGTACATTGCCGGCATCATGAAAAATGCCAGGGGATTCTGCGCCGTTACCAATCCGCTGGTCAATTCCTACAAACGGCTGGTAGCCGGTTACGAGGCGCCGGTGTACATCGCCTGGTCCGCTTCCAACCGCTCCGCCCTCATTCG
>CAIMMA010000734.1 GCA_903842475.1 uncultured bacterium | reverse complement strand
CGCCGGGGATGTCAACAAGATGCGCCGGGGGCGCGGTCACGGCCGCGGCGCAAGCACTCGCCACCGCTCGAACGTCGCGGCAGGGGTGGCGACGATCAGCCCCCCTGGCCTAAGCTCGTAGCCCTAAGCAACACCACCTCGTAGCCCAGGGCCGCAATCGCCCGGCGCACGGCCTCAGGATCAAGGGTGCCGGCAAAGCGGGCCTCGCCCTTGGCGAGATCCATCTCCACCCCGGTGGCGCCCAGGGCTTCGAGGGCTTTTTGCACCGCACCGGTGCAGTGCTGGCATTGCATGCCGCGAATACGGACAGTGGTCATGATGCATCCTCCTTGCGGGTAGAAGCGAGCAGGCCGGTGCGGTCATGGGCGCCGGCGGGCCCGATGGTCCTGATTTTATCAATCAGGCCGGTGGTTGAACACTCATGGCTAAAGCCGATCCGCTCGACCCGGCCCCCATCGGCCTTGACCTCGGCGGCGCCGACAATCCGGTCCTCGGGCCAGTCCGCCCCTTTGACCAGGACGGCCGGGTGGATGGCGGTGATCAGGTTGAGCGGGGTCTCCTCGTCAAAGAGGACCACATGGTCGACGCAGCCGAGGGCGGCCAGCACCCGGGCCCGGTCGGCCTCGCTGTTGACCGGCCGGCTCGGCCCTTTGAGGGCCCGGACCGAACGGTCGGTGTTCAGCCCCACCACCAGGCAATCGCCGGTCCGGCGAGCCTGTTCGAGGTAGCTGACATGACCGGGGTGGAGGATATCAAAGCAGCCGTTGGTAAAGGCTATCCGGCTCCCCTGGCGGCGAATCAAATCCAGTTGGGGGAGCAGGTCGTCGATGGTGCTGATTTTTCGTTCATCCTCCCGAGACCAGTTCCGGCTGCCGGCGGGAAAAAACCGGCTGCGCTGCTGGTCGACCAAGGCCACAGCGAGATTGCAGCCGATCACCGTGGCCTCGGTGCCGGCGGCCTGCAGCACGGTGCCGTCCGGGCCGATGAGCATCGAATGGCCGGCCATTTCCATGGCGCCGGTGAGGCCGCAGCCGTTGGCGGCCACCACGTACACCTGATTTTCAATGGCCCGGGCCCGCAACAGCGTCTGCCAGTGATCAATCCGGGTCATGGGCCATTGCGCCGCAACCGCCAGAAGACGGCAGCCGGCAAAAACCTGGCGGCGCGCGACTTCGGGAAAACGCAGGTCGTAGCAGACCAGCCCCCCGAACGGGCCGCAGGGCGTCTGCAGCAGCGGTTCCGCCGGCCCGCCCTGGTAATAGCAATCTTCCTGCCAAAAGGTAAAAAGCTGCTGTTTGGGCAATTGGCCGATCACCCCGCCGGGACCGACCAGATAGAGCATATTGAAAGGCAGCGAGCCGTCCTCGGCCAGCGCCGTCAGGGTACCGGCCAGATAGACCCGATGGTGCGCCGCCATCTGCTGCATGGCGCCGAGAATCTCCGGCGTCCGGCGCCCCATCTCGGCGGTGCGTGCATAATCAAAACCCGTGGCCCACATTTCGGGCAAAACCAGCAGGGTGTCCGGGGCGGGCCGATAGGCCGCGATCAGGCGGGAAACCTCCTCGATATTGCGCTCCGGTTCACCTAACCTGATGGTAAACTGCACACAGGCAGCGGCGGGAAAAAGATGTCGTACACTCATCGACGGATCGCCTCCAGGGCCGATTGCGCCATTTGGCCCAACGTGGTCTCCAGGAACAAACCCTCCTGGTAGTATCGTATGGGGACGGTATCGGACCTCAATGGTTCCAGGAGCGGCTGCGCCTCGGTCAGCCGCAGGGTCCCGGCGGCCAGCGCGGCCAGCCCACGGGTTTCCGGGTCAGCGGCCAGGATATAGGGGAGAATATCGGCGCCTGCGCCGCGCTCCAGCAGCAGTTCCGGCCGACAACGGCCCAGGCGGGCCACCCCCCAAAGCAACCCGCGCTGCAGCAGCGGATGCTCGATATAGTTGCCGTCCTGGCAGAGTTCCTCGCCATCCTCACGCATATAGGAAATCAGCATGTGCACATACTCGGCGGCCAGGCCGGCATGGCGGCAGAGGATCTCGGCCATGCATTCCGGCGCCCCCCAACCGATGCCCCCGGATTCGTCGTTAAGACTCCAGAGCAGACGCCGCATAACGATCCGCGCCGCTTCCATGTCCGCATCGGCCAGACGAGCAACGGTCTCGCCCATGGCGCTGACCGCGTGCCAGCGCACCGACGGATCCTCTCGACAAATCGCTGAAAACAGCACATTGACCACATCCTTGGCCGGCAACGGCTGGAGAGCCCCCAAAACAGCAGCAAGGTCCGGGCTGTGCAACAGCTCCAGGACCTTGCTTTTGATCCGCCGACTGCTCAAGGCGAGTATCGCGCCGTTAGGCCGCGGTGGCGGCAGGCATGGTGAAGACCCGCTTGCCCAGTTCCGCATCAACCATGAACAGGCCGGAGGGATTATCCTGGATCAGTTTGAGTTTCTCGACCACCTCGTTGGCGCTGGCCTCTTCTTCGACTTGCTCGGCCACGAACCACTGGAGGAAATTATTGGAAGCATGATCCTTTTCGCTGATCGCCAGATCCACCAGGTTATTGATCAGGCTGGTCACATGCTCCTCGTGTTTGAGCACCGCCTCAAAAGCGGCCAACGGGGTGGCCCAGGTGGTTTCCGGTTTGGCGATGGCCTCCAGGGTGACCTTGCCGCCCCGCTCATTGACAAAATCGTAAAATTTCATGCCGTGCATCATCTCCTCCTGGGCCTGCACGCGCATCCAGGCGGCGAACCCCTTGAGGCTGATCGACTGAAAATAGGCCTCCATCGACAGGTAGAGGTAGGACGAAAACATTTCGGCATTGATCTGCTCATTCAGGGACTTCAGTATTTTTTTCTTCAACACGGCGTTCTCCTTTCAAAAAAAGTTGTTAGATTGCTATCGATTGTTGTCAAAGGGACATTGCTTTTCATTATAACCACAACCCCAATGATTTCCAGGCTATCCTGGAAAAATGTTGTTTTTTAAAGGTAAACCTGTTTCCTTGGTTATTTAAAGAGAAAAAAAAATGGAGGCATTATGCAAAAAACCATACTGATCACCGGAGCAACCTCCGGTTTCGGCAAGGCCTGCGCCGAACGTTTCGCCCGCGAGGGATGGCGCCTGATCGTCACCGGCCGACGAAAAGACCGACTGCAGGAACTCAGGGAACTGTTGAGCGACGCGCCGCTCCACGTGGCGGAACTCGATGTCCGCGACCTCAAGGGGGTCAAGGCGATGATCGCCGCACTGCCCGAGGACTTCCGCGACATCGATGTGCTGCTCAACAATGCCGGCCTGGCCCTGGGGCTGCAGGGGGCGGACAAGACCGATCTCAACGATTGGGAGACCATGATCGATACCAACATCAAGGGACTCTGTTACCTGACCCGCTGCCTGCTGCCGGCCATGGTGGCTCGCAATCAGGGGCATATCATCAACCTGGGGTCCGTTGCCGGCACCTATCCCTATCCGGGCGGCAATGTCTACGGGGCGACCAAGGCCTTTGTCAAACAGTTCTCCAGGAACCTGCTCACCGACCTGACCCATACCGGCATCCGGGTAACCAACATCGAGCCGGGGCTGGCGGAGAGCGAATTCTCCATCGTCCGCTTCCAAGGGGACAAGGCCAAGGCGGATGCGGTCTACCGGGGCACCCAGCCCCTGCGGCCCGTCGATATCGCCGAGATTGTTTATTGGGTGACCAGCGTACCGGCGCATGTTAACATCAACACGGTTGAAGTCATGCCGGTCTGTCAGAGTTGCGGGCCATTCCACATCCACCGACAGGCAGAGTGACAGCAAAGCGTATGCGACGAGTAGTCATCACAGGAATGGGCATTGTCTCGCCCCTGGGCGATAGTTTGACGGCGGTACTGGCCTCCCTGCAGGAAAGCCGGTCGGGCATCCGCTACCACGCGCCCTATCGTGAAGCCGGCCTGCGGTCGCATCTCGGCGGCTTCACCCAAGTCAACCTCAAGGAACAGATCGACAAAAAAAATCTGCGGTTCATGGGCAATGCCGCGGCCTACGCCTCGATCGCGATGCAGCAGGCCATTGGTGATGCCGGCTTGACCGAACAGGAAGTATCCCACCCCCGCACCGGCCTGATCATCGGCTCCGGCGGCACCTCGGCGGAGAACGTGGTCGCCGCCGCCGACACCCTGCGGGAAAAAGGCTTGAAACGGCTGAGCCCGTTCATGGTGCCGCGCACCATGAGCAGCACGGTTTCCGCCTGCCTGACCAGCGCCTACCACATCAAAGGACTGTGCTACTCGATCTCCTCGGCCTGCGCCACCGGTTCGCATTGCATCGGCGCGGCCATGGAGCAGATCCAGATGGGCAAGCAGGATCTCGTCTTTGCCGGCGGCTCGGACGAAGAACACTGGAGCCAAACGGCCATGTTCGACGCCATGGGCGCGCTCTCCACCCGCTTCAACGAGACCCCGGAACGGGCATCCCGTCCCTACGACCGCAACCGGGATGGGTTTGTGGTCGCCAATGGCGCCGGCATTGTGGTGCTTGAGGACTATGAACACGCCAAAAATCGCGGCGCGAAAATATACGGGGAAATCGTCGGGTACGGGGCCACCTCCGATGGCTTCGAGATGGTGACGCCCTCCGGGGAAGGCGCGGTACGCTGCATCCGGATTGCCCTGGCCTCCGTCGCCGCGCCAATCGACTACATCAACGCCCACGGCACCTCTACCCCCATCGGCGATCTGGTGGAGTTGCGCGCCATTCAAGAAATTTTTGGCGAGCTCCATCCTCCGATCAGCTCGACCAAATCGTTATCCGGCCATAGCCTGGGCGCGGCCGGGGTACATGAGGCCATCTATTGCCTGCTCATGCTTGCCAACAACTTCATCGCCGGCTCCGCCAATATCGAGGAGATGGATCCGGGTGCGGTCGGCATGAATATTGTCGAAGCCAACCGGGAAGCGTCGCTGGACACGGTCATGAGCAACAGCTATGGGTTTGGCGGCACCAATGCCTGCCTGATTTTTCAAAAAGTGAGCGCGGACTGCTGACCGTCCCGCCACCGGATCGGCGACGCCAACGGGGCACCTCCTCGCACATTTCTGTTTGCAAATGGATCACCAATCGTTTGATTGCGATGATCGGGAAAAAAAAAGGTGAAACCGAACTCGGTTTCACCTTTTTTATTCCTTGCAGTCCTTCGATCCCGATGGGCTGCAACCTCATCTTGCGGTTATTTTTACGCGAACAGGTTCAACACCTGCAGCCGGTTCAAATCAGAAATCCGCTACTCAGGAGTCTTTCTCGGTACGCTGGGCATTGTCATACAAGGCCACAAAATTGATCGGCTCCATCAAAAACGGCATGAATCCTCCATCCACCGCCACCTGACAGACCACCTGCCGAGTAAAGGGAAACAGCATCAGGGGGCAGTCGACGGCCAGCACCCGGGCATGGTGCTCTTCGGGGATGTTTTTCAGCATAAACACCGCGGCATGCTCGATTTCGACAATGAACATCACCGCTTCCTCGTTGTTTTTATCGAGAATTTTGGCGGTCAAGGCGATGGAAACCTCCCAGTGATCCTCGTCGATCTTATTGTTTTTCAACTGCAGGTTGAAATCAACATGGGGATTTTGATTCTTCACCAGAAAAACCTGGGGCGCACCGGGGCTTTCAAAGGAAAAATCCTTGATATACATCTTTTGCATGCGAAAAACCGGCATGTCAGCTGGGGTTGCGGTCTGGTCGGTCATGTTTCATCCTTTGAAAATATGTGTCAGTAAAAACCGAAGGTCTCTCGCAACCATTCGGCAGGGTTACTCAAGCGAAGCGCACCATAACAGGGAATTCCCTGAAGGAAAATCAAAAATAGCTCAGCCGCCGTTCAAGAGCTGCTTCAAAAACATGCCGGTGTAGGACCCGGGATGACCGGCGATCTCCTCCGGCGTGCCGGTGGCGATGATCCGCCCGCCGCCGCTCCCGCCTTCGGGACCAATATCGATCACATAATCGGCGGTCTTGACCACATCGAGGTTATGTTCGATCACCACCACGGTATTGCCCCCGTCGACCAACCGACCCAGAACACGGAGGAGGTGCTGGATATCGGCAGGATGCAGCCCGGTGGTCGGTTCATCGAGGATATAGAGGGTCTTGCCGGTCGAGCGCCGGCTCAGTTCCTTGGCCAGCTTGACCCGCTGGGCCTCGCCTCCGGAAAGGGTCACCGAACTCTGCCCCAGGCTGAGATAGCCCAAGCCGACATCGGCGATGGTCTGCAGCCGGTTCTTGATCGGCGGCACATTCTGAAAAAACTCCAGGGCCTCCTCCACGGTCATATGGAGGATTTCAGCAATATTTTTGCCCTTGTAGCGAATATCGAGGGTTTCCTCGTTATACCGTTTCCCCAGGCACCGCTCGCAGGTCACATAGATATCGGGCAGGAAGTGCATGGCGATGCGGATGAGCCCATCTCCTTCGCAGGTTTCGCAGCGCCCGCCCTTGATATTGAAACTGAAACGGCCGGGTTTATAACCGCGGGCTCTGGAATCGGGCAGACGCGCCAGCAGTTCCCGCACCGGCGTCATCACCCCGGTATAGGTGGCGGGGTTGGATCGGGGGGTTCTGCCAATGGGACTCTGATCGATATCGATGACCTTGTCCAGGTTCTCCATCCCGGTGAGCAGTTGCGTTCCCTGCCGATAGCCCTTGGCATCAAAAAAATAACGTTGCGCCTCGTGGAACAGGGTTTCGATAACCAGCGAACTTTTGCCGGAGCCGGAAACACCGGTGACGCAGGTCATCACCCCCAGAGGAAAGCGGACGGCAAGCTGCTGCAGATTGTTGGCACAAGCGCCCTGCACCTGGATCCCATAGGCCGGGTCGGGCCGGATGGGCCGACGCCGCTCAGGCACCTCGATCTTCAGACGACCTGAGAGATAGCCGCCGGTCTGCGACTGCTCGCAGTCCAGGAGCCCGGCGACCGGGCCCGAATAGAGAATTTCGCCGCCATGGACGCCTGCTCCGGGGCCGATATCGAGGACGTGGTCGGCATTGGCGATGGTGTCGGCATCGTGCTCGACCACAATCACGGTATTGCCCAGATCGCGGAGATTCACCAAGGTTTTGATCAGTTTGTTGTTGTCGCGTTGATGGAGGCCGATGCTGGGTTCATCGAGGATATAAAGCACCCCGGCCAGGCCGGAACCGATCTGCGAAGCCAGGCGGATACGCTGGGCCTCGCCGCCGGACAGGGTACCGGCCTTGCGCTCCAGCGAAAGATAGCCCAACCCGACGCCCAGCAGGAAGGCAAGCCGTTCCCGGATTTCCTTGAGGATGGGCCCGGCGATCTGCGCTTGCCGCGGTTCAAAGGCGATATGATCGAGTTCTTTGATCAATTGCTCGATGGCCATCCGGGTGAGGTCGATGATCGACCATTGCTCGATGCGGACGGCCAGGGCTTCGGGCTTGAGCCGCGCCCCCTGGCAGGCGGGACAGGACTGTTCGTTCATGAATTCTTCCACCTCCTCGCGCATCCGGGCGGAAGTGGTCTCACGAAACAACCGGTTGAGGCGGGGGACAATCCCCTCGAAGGCCATCTGGGCGGCCAGTTTGCGCCGTCCTTTGCTGTGGACGAACTCCAGTTTCTCCCGACCGGTACCGTGCAGCAGCCCCTTCTTGACCTTGGCGGGCAATTCGCTAAACGGCACATGCAAATCAAACCCGTAATGGCGGGCAAAGGCCTCGATCCACTCGTCAGCCTGGGCGGCAAGGCGCCTTCGGGTCCAGGGCACGATGGCGCCATCCTCCAGACTGAGCCGCTCATCGGGAACAATCAGGCGTTCATCGATGAACTGGTTGACCCCCAGACCGCCGCAGGCGGGGCAGGCCCCTTGAGGATTATTAAAGGAAAACAGCTGGGTGGAGAGTTCGGGAACCGAGATGCCGCACTGGTGACAGGCGGCGGATTCACTGAACAGCAGTTCCTCGCCGCTGTCGGGGAAGACCGCCAGCATGGAACCCATGCCGAGCGTCACGGCGGTGCTGACCGATTCGTCGAGCCGGCGGCGTATCGAGGGTTTAAGCACCAGCCGATCGACCACCGCCTCGATGTAATGATGTTTGTTTTTATCCAGGACGATCTCCTCGCCCAGCGGCCGGATTTCACCGTCCACCCGGACGCGCACAAACCCGTCTTTGCGGAGGCGCTGGAAAATCTGCTCATGCTGCCCCTTTTTCTGCTTGACCAACGGCGCCAGCAGCAGGACCTTTTCCCCTTCCGGCCGGACGAGCAGGGTGTCGAGCATATCGTGCACCGACTGCGAACGGATTGGTTGGTCGCACTGCGGACAATAGGGCTGCCCGGCCCGGGCAAACAGCAAACGGAGATGATCATAAATTTCCGTCACCGTGCCCACCGTGGAGCGTGGGTTGCGGCTGGTGGTTTTCTGTTCGATGGAGACCGCCGGCGAAAGCCCCTCCAGCAGGTCGACATCCGGTTTGTTCATCTGACCCAGGAACTGCCGGGCATAGGTGGACAGCGATTCCACATAGCGGCGCTGCCCTTCGGCATAGAGGGTATCGAAGGCGAGCGTTGACTTGCCCGAGCCGGAAAGCCCGGTAAACACAATCAGTTTATTACGCGGGAGATCAACGGAAATATTTTTTAAATTGTGCATACGCGCGCCGCGGATGCGCAGATATTGGGGTTCCATAGAGGTATTCTCTGAACACAACGGGATTGAAGTCACCTGCAGGCCGCCATCCAATCAACCAACACCCTGTCGGCAGCAGGGGATGCACTCGGCGGGGCCTGAAGGTCACACTCCAGTTTGACATTTTGTTGCAAAGGCGGTACGACAATTTCGTTTACCACGCCCCAGGCCTATGGTAGATTGAGGCCTTATTGTAGCCACGATCTCTCAACAATCAATACAGCAAATATTTCGCCATGTATTTTCAAGATATCATCGCCACCCTGAACAGCTATTGGGCCTCTGCGGGTTGTGTCATCATGCAACCCTATGACATGGAAGTCGGAGCCGGCACCTTTCACCCCGCCACCCTGCTCCGCGCCCTGGGACCGGAACCCTGGAAAGCTGCCTATGTGCAGCCTTCCCGCCGACCCACCGATGGCCGCTACGGTGAAAATCCCAACCGCCTCCAGCATTACTACCAGTATCAGGTGGTGATCAAACCGTCTCCCAAGGATGTGCAGGCCATGTATCTTGAAAGCCTGGAGAAATTCGGCCTCAATCTGCTCGAGCACGACATCCGCTTTGTCGAGGATGACTGGGAGTCGCCGACGTTGGGCGCTTGGGGGCTGGGCTGGGAGGTCTGGCTCGACGGCATGGAAATTACCCAGTTCACCTATTTCCAGCAGGCAGGCTCCATCGATCTTAAACCGATTACCGCAGAAATCACCTACGGACTGGAACGGATCGCCATGTACCTGCAGAAGGTTGATTCGGTCTACGACATCCGTTGGAACAAGGACGTCACCTACGGCCAGATCTTCCACCAGGCCGAAAAAGAGTTTTCCGCTTTCAATTTCGAAGAGGCCAATGTAGCCGATCTCACCCTGGCCTTTGACAATTACGAGCGCGAGGCCCTGAAACTGGTGGCCAAAGACCTCATCCTGCCAGGCTATGATTATTGCTTGAAGTGTTCCCACACCTTCAATCTGCTCGACGCCAGAAAAGCGATCAGCGTTGCCGAACGCACCCGCTATATCGGCAGGATACGCAACATTGCCCGCCAGGTCGCCCAACGCTATGTCGAGCAGCGGGAAGCCATGGGGCATCCGCTGCTCAAGGGTGCTGTTTAATTTCCGGGAAAATGTTTCGAGTCAGGTATCCGGTATTTTTTAAAAGAAGACTTAAAAAGTAAAATTTATCTGGCATTTCAAAGTATTTTAAAGTACATGAAATCCTACAGGCAGTTAGAAATCATCTCTCCTTTGTTGTTTAAGGCGGAACAGTTCGGATACTTGTGGCACATATCTTTTCTCCGTTATTTTGTTGCATTACCCCCTGGCGAACGTCCTTTTTCTGTTTACCCTCCCATTATTTTTCGGGACGTCACAGCTGAATGAAAAAGGCCAAAGCTTCCATCGCTGCTCCCCTTCTCCTGAAAAAAATCGGCACGTATATATTTCCTTATGCGCTCCCGCCATGTCCCCTGCCGCATCATTTTGCCGGGTCGCATGCCGATACCGTTGCCCCTGATCACCTTGTTGCCTCCACGTGACCATGAAGCCCCATCGCGTTAAGGACCACTCGCTTTTGTGCAGCATAGTTGCCATGATGTCAAACAATGCCGGTTTCAATACTCCCCTCTGTTTTCGTTCCCACTCCAATCCCGCAGCAACACCGCCTTTGCCCCGCGACCTTTCCTTCAGTTCCGGTATAACGTCCGGACCATCCCTGTTCCGGGGAGGTCAACGGGAAGACAAGATTGGCAGGAATCGCAGTACGCCAGCCCCCCTTGGGCAACATCTCTATCCATCGCTGCCCGCAGCAAAAGGATACTCCAAGGCGAACGGGAAAGACCGTCGCTCCTGGCAAGAACGAGTTTTTGTTACCCACAGCCGATCATTGGCGGTGGATGGTGTTTTTCTCGGGTTTTACCAAACGATTACATTCCAGTCGTCCGTACCAGCGGTCACTGAAAAGGTATCAAAAGTATAACCCCCATTCGAAAAAGATCCCATAGGGGGTCAGTTTGTACGGTCATACGACACAAGGAGGAACGGCAATGGCAGAAGGTACAGTTAAATGGTTTAATGATTCCAAGGGATTCGGCTTCATTCAGCAAGATGGTGGCAAGGATGTTTTTGTGCATCATTCCGCCATTCAAGCGCAGGGTTTCAAATCGCTCAAAGAAGGGGAACGGGTGAAATTCGACGTCGTCAGCGGGGCCAAGGGTCCGGCTGCTGAAAATGTCGTCAAGATCTAAAACCCAGACAACACACCACGCACGGCAACACCCTGGCTGACCGCCCGGTGGGTCGTGCGTGGTTCCACCGCCACGCTCCAACCTCTTTATTCAAGAGTGCCACTCCCCGCCCCCGACATACGACCCCAAACTGAACACGGCACCAACGATTCCGGTTTTCCCCTCAAGTTTTAATCCGCTGACATACTCGATCCGACCTGCAGGGGGAGATACGCATCGAGCACCTCCGGGGCCAGCGCTGCCAACTCCCGACGGAACCTGATCGTAGACTGGGCATCGTGACGATGCAAGGCGCTTTCAGCCTGCCGCAGCAGCGCGTAAATTCTGGCGGCATCGGTATCGTCGGCAAGTTCCTGATCGACCAGCGGCAGCACGCCCCGCAAAAAACCGAAAACAGGGGCTAACGCAGCGCCATGCTGGGCGATAACCTGCACCAGTTGGCGGTTGCACAGGGCGTCGACATTGACCCGCAGCGGTTCCATCAGCAACGCCGTGGCATACACCCCGCCGGCAATCTCACGCCGTCCCTGCAGCCAGAGCGCATCGGCCAGGTAGCCGTACAGCCGGCCATGGCCCGGACAACTCTCGATCAAGGCGCGCAGATGGGTCTCGGCGGCCAGATACTCGCCAAGTTGCAAGTGGAGATATCCGCTGCATAAATCCGGCGGAACATAGAAGGTCGTCACGCCATTGATCAAGGAAAGCAGGTGCCTGATCAGGTTGGCACGTAATATCCGGCTCGCTTCGCTGACGGGGAAGGTAAACGCCTCGATGCGCTGCCATAAACCGATAAGCGCCTCGACCTCTGCCCCACCTTCGACAGCGCGCAAAGCCTGCTGCCAGTACTGGACAGATCGCAGACCGGCCTCAGCGATCCGATGTCCGGGCAAGGCTCCAAGCACACGGTTAAAATGCACCTCTGCTTGGTCAAAATCAAGCCTCGCCAAACAGGCATGGCCGTTACCAGCCTCAATCAGATCCCACTGAAAAAGTTGCAGTTGCATGCGTTTCAACTTAGGCAAGAATGAGGCAACCAGTCCGCTCGCCGGAGCGAACCGGTCGGGAAGGGTGACTAATCAAGCAGCCGTACGGCCCCTTGATCGGCGGAGGCCGCGAACCTGGCATAGACCTGCAGTGCCTTGGAAACGGTACGATCCCGCCCGGGAGTAAAGGCGCACGGACCCTTGGCCTCTTCCCGCAGGCGCCGGGCTGCCAGCTCTTCGGGGCTAACCAGCAGGGAAATCGACCGCTGCGGAATATTAATATCGATGCGATCGCCGTCCACAACCAGCCCGATGGCGCCGCCGCCGGCGGCTTCCGGGGACACATGCCCGATGGAGAGACCGGAGGTGCCGCCGGAAAAACGGCCGTCGGTCACCAAGGCACAGGCGGCACCCAGATGCCGGGATTTGAGATACGAGGTAGGATAGAGCATTTCCTGCATGCCAGGCCCGCCCTTGGGACCCTCATAGAGGATAAAAACCACATCGCCTGCCT
>CAIMMA010000733.1 GCA_903842475.1 uncultured bacterium | reverse complement strand
GCGGTGCGGTCTCCACCCGGCCCAGGCAGAACCAGCGGGTCAGCTCGACCAGGTGATAGAGCGGAAAGAGCAGGGCCGCGGACTGTGCCCAGGCCGGTAGTCCTGCGACCGGGAAAAAAGTGCCGCTGAACAGGAACATCGGGGTGATAAACAGGAAGATGGGCAGGTTGAACATGTCGATCGACGGAGTGATACCGGTGAAGAACATGCCAACCGATCCAAAAGCCAGCCCACCGAGGAATGCCAGGGGCACCATCAGCAGTCCGGTCGGGAATTGGATGAAACCGAACAGGCCGAGAACAAGGGTCATGATCAGGGCGGCCGCCGTAGCCTTGGTGGCGCTCCAGACGATCTCCGCCAGGATGATCTCCTCGAGCGACAGCGGGGTGGTCATCATGCCGTCAAAGGTTTTCTGGTAATACATCCGCACGAAGGAAGCGTAGGTGGTCTCGAAAAACGAGTTGTACATGATCGAGATGCCTATCAAGGCTGGGGCCATGAACTGGGTATAGGTCAGCGCTTTGCCGCCATAGGTGAGCTCGCTGACCAACCCCTGAAAGCCGAGACCGAAGGCCAGGATGTAAAAGGCTGGCTCCAGGAGAGGTACCAGGAAATTGACCTTCCAGATGCGGCGGTAGACGATCAGGTTGCGGCGCCAGACGCTTAAAAATCGCCAGGAGATATTGCCCAGTTGGATCATTCCCGTAACTCCCTGCCGGTGAGGCGGAGAAAGACATCTTCCAGGGTGGCCGAGCGAAAAGTGCATTGCTGGGGGCGGAAGGTGGTGCGGATGGTGTGTTCCACCGCATGGTCGCCGTTATTGTAGATAATCAACCGTTCGCCCCGGGTGTCAAAGTCGATATCGTGATCGTCCAGAAAGGTATTGAGTGCCTCGTCCGCACCGGCCACCTCGATGATCGAGGCGCCGACATGTGTCGAAATCAGGCCGGTTGGCGAGCCTTCGATCAGGATTTTGCCGTGATCCATGATCAGCAGTCGATCGCAGAGCTGCGAGGCCTCCTCCATGTAGTGGGTGGTGAGCAGGAAGGTTTTGCCGCGCGCGCGCAGGTTCTGCAGCCGGTCCCAAAGCAGATGCCGGGACTGGGGATCGAGCCCGGTGGTCGGTTCGTCGAGGATGATCAACTCGGGGTCGTTGATCAGGGCGCGGGCCAGGGTCAGCCGCCGGGCCAGTCCGCCGGAAAGCTCGCCTACCTTGGCATCCCGCTTTTTTTCCAGGGCAAAGAACTGCAGTAGCTCGTCGGCCCGCTGCCGGGCCAGGCGCTTCGGGATTTGAAAATACCCGGCAAAAATATCCAGGTTCTGGAGCACGGAGAGGTCCGGGTCCAACGTGTTATCCTGCTGACAAACGCCGATCCGGGAGCGGATCTGGCGCCACCGGGTTTCGATATCCAGGCCGAAGACCCGCAGGCGGCCGCCACTCAGCGGCGCAAAGCCATGGAGCATCCGAATCACGGAAGTCTTGCCGGCACCATTGGGGCCCAACAGGCCAAAACATTCGCCAGCGTGGACCGTAAACGAAATCGAGTCCACCGCAATAAAGTCACCGTAGTGTTTGCACAGGTGTTCCACCTCGATGATCGGCGGTTGCCTTGGGTCAACGGCACTCATCGTCTCCTCCGCGGGCTGTTCAGGCGTATCTGCCGCATCCCTCAGATGCGGTTTTCATGGCGCAGGAGACTTTGCAGGCTGCGATGGGCGGCGAGATAGCGGGCATCCTCGGCATAGGTGGCGGGATAGACGGTCGGTACCGGTCGGTGCCGCAGGTCGCGATCGACATTGACAAAGGTGAACAGGCAGGAGTTCGATAAGGCCTTGGAACTGCGATCCCGGCTGATCCGCTCGATGCCGGCCTCGACGCAGATAAAACTGTCGCTGGTGTGGACCACCCGTGAGGTGAAATGCAGTTTGTCGCCCATCCGTACCGGACAGAAAAAATTAATACGGTTAACCGCGGCAATGATCGAACGGTCCGGGGCGACCAGTTCCGAGCAGATCGAGGAGAGTTCAAAAGCACGGCGGATCAGGTATCCGCCGAAGATCATGAACGGCACATTTTCCTGCTCCGGGTACATTCGTTCCCAGGCATCGGTTTCGAGGCGACGGCAGAGCGGGCCGGAGAACCCCGGTTCTTCCTGGGCCTGATGCAATCCGGCCAGCAGTTGGTATTCTTCCCGGCTGGGCGGCTCACGAAGGGCCATCTGCTGTTGGCGGTATTCTTCGCGCCGGGCCAGGGCCTTGCCTGCTCGGCGCTTTTCGATGGGTTCTCGATATTCCAGGGGGGGCAGCACCACGCTGGTCATGCCTTCGCCGTAGCCGCTGCGGGCGACCATGGTGAAGTAGCAGGAAGCGATGTGCAGGTGGGGATCTCCGGGTTGTTCCACTCGGATGCCGATCTCGAGCGAACTGCGGCCGACATGGTTGATGCAGGCCGCCACGGTCAGATCCCGGTTGACGTCAACGGCGTGACGGATGACGATGTTGTCGATGGCCGCAGTGACCACCCGGGCCTTCGGGTGAAACTGGTTGACATACTGCAGCGCGGTTTCCTCGGCGACCTTGTCAAGGATTTCCAGCAACAGGCCAAAGCGCATATTGCCCTGCAATGGTTCGTCCACCACCATATGACGGCGACGCAGGGCAGGGTCACTGCCCAGAGGCAGGGTTCGATGAAAAACGGTTTCGTGGGGTAGGGTCATGATGTCCTGTATAATAAAGCGATTGTTGAAGATGCTGCGTCAGGTAAATAGTCCGGAGGTGTTCTCACCGGGTGAGGGAATAGTATTTTTCTGTGCCAGGTAAAGCAGTTTGCCTGTTCCTGTCAATGGCAATTGAATGACACGTTTATTTACTGATTCGATGATGACGGACACGTTGCGCAGCCACCCACTCAGCAACCCTGTAAGATCGTGCTATTTTTTTTGGGAAAACCGGGTTGGTGATATTGCAGCGAGTGCTGCTGCTTTCGATCAGGGCCGAACATGTTACCCAATAGTTCTATCAAAGAGCATTAGCTCTGCCCCCGCCTATTGCCTGAGCATTTGATGCAGCTGGCTGCAGTACTGCTGAAAGGGAGGAGCACTCCGATCACGAGGCCTATCCAGTGCAACACGCACGTCCTCCCGAATGTGCCCGGAATCCTGATCCATAACCAGCACCCGATCTGCAAGTATGACGGCCTCCTGCACATCATGGGTGACAAAAAGAATGGTCTGTCTTCGCTCCTGCGAGAGACTGAGCAACAATTCCTGCATCTCGTCCCGGGTTTGGGCGTCAAGGGCGCCGAAGGGTTCGTCCATTAACAAAATTAAG
>CAIMMA010000732.1 GCA_903842475.1 uncultured bacterium | reverse complement strand
CCCAGTACCTTTGCCCATTTCCTTGGTGGTGAAGAAGGGCTCGAAGAGATGAGATTGGGTTTCTTCGTCCATGCCGCAGCCAGTATCGCTCACGGCCAGCAGGACGTAGTCGCCGACGACAAAACCGGCGTGATGGGAGCAATACTCCTCATCAAAGGAGGCTATGCCCGTCTCGATGGTGAGCTTGCCTGTATCAACGATGGCGTCCCGGGCATTGACGCAAAGATTGGTCAGAATCTGGTCGACCTGGGTGGGGTCTATCTTGACCGGCCAAACTTTCTTGCCCGGCCGCCAAGCCAGATCGATGTCCTCGCTGATGAGCCGCAGCAGCAGCTTGAGCATGCTCTCGATGGTGTCGTTGAGGTCGATCACTTTGGGAGATACGGTCTGTTTACGGGCAAACGCCAGGAGTTGCCGGGTCAGATCGGCGGAGCGCTGGGCAGCCCCTTGGATCTTCTCCAGGTGGGTACGAAGGAGCTCGTCCGGATAGACCCGTCCCATGGCTAGTTCCGTGTACCCGAGAATTACCCCCAGCATGTTGTTGAAGTCGTGGGCGACTCCGCCGGCCAGACGGCCTACGGATTCCATCTTCTGGGCCTGATGGAGTTGGGACTCTATTTTTTTCAGATCGGTAATGTCTGTGGCGCTCTGCATCCGGACCAGGCGACCATCTGTCCATTGAATGGCCCGGTCGTAATTGATGCAATACCTGCCGGAGACTAGGTCGTTGTCATGCCAGATACAGACGCCGGCCGGATTGCCATCTTTGTCGACCAATTGATCATTGGTACAGCAGTCGCAGGGTTTTGAATTTTTCCTGAAGGCACTATAGCAAAGGTCACCGGTTTTGTTCCCGCCGAAATCGGTTATCATCTTTTGATTCATGAACAGGATCTCAAAGGTGTCCATGTCTGCCACATAAACGGAAGAATCCATACCGTCCAGAATCGTCAGCATTCTTTCATGAGCTATTCTCAAATTGTTTTCAGCCTGCTTTCGTTCGGTTATATCAAGGGCGGTGAACGTGACCCCTTTTAGCTGGTTCTGCAGGTCCACCGGGGTCGAACTGAGCAGGACATTGATGATGGTGCCATCATGTTTCTGCCAGCGAGTTTCTACCGTTCCCGTGCCATGTTCAGCTATCTGGACATATTTTTCCCGACCCACAAATTCAAATTCTTCATCACTGGGATACAGCATCCGGGCACTCTGCCCGATCAACTCGGCCTCATCATATCCCGTCATCTCGCACAGGCGGGAATTGACTTTACTCAGCACCCGGTTGACAACCGACCCAATACCGACGGGTGCACTCCTGAAGATACTGCTGATCTGTTTTTCACTTTCCAGCAGCGCTTCCTCAGCCTGCTTGCGCTCGGAGATGTCGGTGTGAGTACCGATCATCCTAACCGCTTTTCCACTATCGTTAAAAATCGCTTTTGCACGTGAAAGGATGTCCAACCAATGACCATCCTTATGCTTCATTTTAAATTCCAATACAAATCGGTCGATTTGCTTTGTAATTAACTTCTGGTGGAGTGCCCATGATTTCTTGGCATCCTCCGGATCAATGGTGTTTTCCCAAACTGAAAAATCATTAGGAAGTTCATGGTCCTCATAACCGAGCATATTTTTCCATGCCGGGGAGTAATAAATCTCGTTGGTTTCAAGATTCCAGTCAAATAAACCATCATTAGAAGCTTTCATTGCAAGTAAAAATCTTTCTTCGCTCTTGCGCAACTGCTCCTCCGCCTGCTTGCGCTCGGTTATATCGCGGGCAATGCCAAACAAGCCAATGATCTGGCCGGTGTCATCTTTGATGGGATATTTGCGGTTATCTACCCAGCCCTTTTGACCATCTTTGGTAAGGGTCTCCTGAATTTCGTGAGCAACTGATTGCCCCTCAAAAACTTGCTTCTCTAAGCTGTAATAGACATCTGCAAGTTCTTCTGGAAAAACGTCGTAGTCGGTAAGCCCGAGTAGGTCTTCCCAATGATCACTAGGTGAAGTTATAGCGACAAGTGTTTGACTGGCTCCAGTGAATACGTGATTACAATCTTTGAAGTAAATGTAATCCTCAGTATTTTCCATCATGGCTTTAAAATTAGCCATCATGGTTTGGTCGTTTGTGATTTTAGAAAGACTTTTTGCGCACTGCAGAAAAAGCTCAAGCTGATTTTTTCGTTGTTTGTAATGACCTGTAATGCAACGAATACGCTGATTGGCTTGTCTGATACGAATGTTAAAGTTGTCTGATGTGTCGGCAAGAGGGTTCGCAAAAAGTGCGTCAGCAATATCATTGTCGTGGGGATGTATCAGCTCTTTTAGACTGATTCGTTTGGATAGAAAATCTTCTGCCTTATAACCGAGCAACGCTACAACGCTATCACTAACGGATAAAAGTGAAATGCTTCCCTCAGTAAGCGTGAAGCTAAACTTGGCCTCTAGCGGGGTAGATTGATTATGTTGACTATTCCCAATCATGCAACTGAGCATATTATCTCTCACTTAAGCAATGACTAAACCGATGTGTCAAAACTACTTTTTCTCTGCACCTTTCACTATTACTTTTTTACGCTGACACAATCACCGGCATGGGGCCAAAGCACCAAGATCTTTTCCCGAAAAAGCATGGCGTTAAATGACCGAAATTTGAGAACAGTTGGGAGCAGTAGACGATTTTCATGCAAGCATATCAACGAAGGGCCTCAGGTAATTGTGCTATCTGCCATCATTACTGGTTCAAAACTGTCCAGGCATTTTATCAGATATAGATTTACCATGCCAAGCCTTGGTCGGAAAGCACACATTAGGGTTGAGACTATTCCTGATTATCTCTGGTAGAGCGAGTCAAAATTTTCCAATAAAAGGAAACCACACCGTTTCAGATCTGCCCACAGAAAAAAATGAACCGACTGGTAGGCTGGAATCAACCACCAAGAAGGCCCACCAAAAGGCTCAATCCTGGGCTTGGACAGGCATTAAGAGCCCATTAGGTTGGAAAAAGCGGAAATAGCTGCGGAGAATCATCGTTAAAGTGCTGTTTTGATGTTATTACCACCGTTACAAACAAAGGTATCAAAATATCGTTTTTAGGATAGGTTTATAACGGTACACCTTGT
>CAIMMA010000731.1 GCA_903842475.1 uncultured bacterium | reverse complement strand
GAGGAACACTATGCGTTTTTCAAAAACCAACGATGTCTTAGGAACAACCAACCGAGGAAACCCAGCGGAATCCAGCCTGTGCACCCTATGCCGCGCCGATTGCATGGGCCAATGCGAGACCTGGAAATCGAGCCTGGTTGGTCGGAAACTGCTCTATCCCCGTGACTTCGGCGTCGTCACCGCCGGAGCCAACAACACCACCCACGTGGGTGTTTCCTATAACTCGTTGCGAATTCAAGGATATGCCTATGGTGCCCACGGCATGGCCCAAGGTCTTTCCAACGATGCGGACAACTGTATCTTCCCCAATGTAGATCTGACCACGGAATTCGGCTATGAGGTCAAAACCAAGAGCAAAATCCCGCTGATGACCGGCGCCCTGGGCTCCACCTTCATCGCTGCCAAATACTGGGATTCGTTTGCCATTGGCGGCGCTCTGGTTGGTATCCCGATCGTGGTCGGCGAGAATGTGGTCGGCGTTGACAAGGCCTCCGAGATCAGTAACGGCAAAATCACCAAGGCTCCGGAACTCGACCGCCGCATTGACACCTATCTTCGCTATCAAGAAGATTTCGGCGCGATTATCGTTCAGTTGAACGTCGAAGACACCAGAAATGGCGTAGCTGAATATGTAGTCGGCAAATACGGCGACCGCTGTATCGTTGAATTGAAATGGGGTCAGGGCGCCAAGGATATCGGCGGTGAGATTCAGGTTTCCAGTATCAAATATGCCCAGTTCCTGAAGAATCGCGGGTATATCGTCGATCCCGACCCGACCTCTCCTGAAGTGCAGATGGCCTTTGAAAAGGGCGCGATCAAATCCTTTGCCCGCCACAGCCGGCTGGGCGGCACCAATCTCAGCTCAGTGGAGTTGGTTCAGGAAGATTTCATGAAGTCGGTCGAGTACCTGCGCAAGATCGGATTCAAACGCATTTCTCTGAAAACCGGCTCCTATGGCATGGAAGAACTGGCCATGGCCATCAAATTCGCCACGGAAGCCAAACTGGACCTGCTGACCATCGACGGTTCCGGCGGCGGTACCGGCATGAGCCCCTGGAACATGATGCAGAGCTGGGGCGTGCCCTCGATCAACCTGCACTCCAAGGCCTATGAGTATGCCTCCATCCTGGCCGCCCAAGGAAAACGGGTGGTCGACCTCTCCTTTGCCGGCGGTTTTGCCTTGGAAGACAGCATCTTTAAAGGGCTCGCCCTGGGCGCGCCGTTCACCAAACTGATCTGCATGGGACGCGGCATCATGATCCCCGGATTCCTCGGCGCCAACATCGAAGGCGCCATCCATCCGGAAAGAAAAGAAAAAGTCAATGGCAACTGGGACAAACTCCCGGCGAGCATCAGTGCCATGGGCAGCACCCCGGAAGAGATTTTCGCCTCCTACTACGATGTGCAGAAGAAAGTAGGTAAGGACGAGATGAAGAATATTCCCTACGGCGCAATCGCCATGTGGACCATGGCGGATAAGCTGGCTTGCGGCCTGCAGCAATTGTTGGCCGGGGCAAGAAAGTTCCAGCTCAACAAGCTAACCCGCAACGATCTGTTTGCCGGCAACCGGGAAACGGCCCAAGAAACCGGCATCACCTATATCACCGATGCCAAGGACGAAACCGCCAAGAAAATTCTGGCGATGTAAGCGAAATCCTACTTTCCGGGCAGGTATGACCTGCCCGGAAACAAGCTCCTCACCAACCGGTCCGTTCCCGACCGGATCATTTTCGGCGTTATTTAATTTTTATCCACAAAAGTTCCGCTGGAACAACCCCGGCATTCTCCCATTGTTCAGGGGTGTCCTTCTGCAGATAGACAATATCTCCCGCCCCCACCTCCTGGGTCCGCTCATTGATCCGGACGGTCAGTTTTCCGGCCAGCAGATAGCCGATTTCTTCACCCTTGTGGTTGAAGAAATGATTCGCCAGCTTCCTGCCCGGTTCAATCCGGATCAAATAGGGTTCCACCCCGGCCCCCTCCATATCCGGCGGCAGCAGCTGCACGCCCTCCATTATCCCCTTGGGCGCCTTGTCAAAGGTGGCGCTTACCCCTTCCCTACCTCGATAGACGCAACCGGTATGCGCAGCAGCATAGCCGTCAAAAAACGACCCCACCTCGACTGAAAGACTTTCTGCCATGCGAAACAACGCTGGCAGGGAAGGATAAATAAGATTTTTCTCAACCTGGGAGATACTGCTGGGGGTCACGCCGGTTTTTTCCGCCAGTTCTTTTTGCGAGAGTCCCTGTTTTTTGCGGACAGCCTTGATCCGAGCACCGATATCGAACCGTTCCGGCAAGGGGCGAGCCAGGTCAAAGGCAATCTCCGCCCCCTCGCAACTGAAGGCTTGGGCTTCATTGAGAAACTTCGAGTTCCGCTTCTCAGCTTTGAGTATTTTAAGGGCCGGAGTGCCGTTTTTCACCGACAAATCGATGGCAACCTGGGCGATCTTGTTGATATTGGCCCGCAATCGGTTGGAATGGGCGCTTTTTTCAAGCACCCAGTAGGCAATGGTATCCAATTCGTAGAGTCGGGGACAAGTCCGGGCATAGAATTTCATCACCTGCTCCTCGCCGCCCCACAGGTCCTGCATACCGGTCAGGCTGTCCATGATGAACCGGATATCGCCGGAGAGGTTGCCGTGCAGGCCGTAGATGGCCTCGCCCACCAAGGCGGGATTAGCGGGGTCGTTAACCTTGATCACCTGGTGAGGCCATTGAGCCCCCGTCCTTTTCGTAAAACTTGTTAAAAACCTCGGAGCGATCCCCTTTGCCGTTGGTGAAGCAGTCCAAAATTGTGAAATGCTGACTCTCGGCCAGCGGCCCGAGAAAGGTGACCACATTTTTGGGGCTGCGATCAAAGCTGACATAGATGGTCGGTTTTTTATGGGCAAGCGACTCACGGATGAAATTCACGCAGAAAGCCGCGGAAAAACTGCCCGCATCTTCATACCACAGGACGTTATCGCCGATATACAAATCGCCGAGCAGGCTGTCGAGTTGGGGAATCCCCGAGGAAACCCGTTTCTTTTTATTGGCATCCATGATCGTTATCCCGCCGCATCACTCGGTGGCGTGGGCCATCACCCGCATATAATCGTCATGCCGCCCCATGCGGTCATCGAGCAGCTTGTTTTCCGCAAAACCACAGCTGCGTTCCTTGCAGTATGCTCCGTTGGAAATATAGTTGAGTACCATGGCCGGCACATCATAATGATGGATGGTGGCGTATTTCTTGGCCTTGCCGTCTTCGACAATCAATATCCGGTTCATATGGATACTGCCTTCTTTATTATTGAGATAGCGTAATTTATCAAAACTCATCTTGCCATACTGCCCAGGGGGGACATGATCGCTGACCAGAATGATCAGACTTTTTTCATCGATCTCGAGCAGGCGGTTGACATAATCGGCCACCGCCTCCGACCGATAAAAAATCTGGTTGGCGGCCATCTCCAAATGATGGTCCTTGAACGAAGACAGCATTCTCAGCACTAAGGGCCGCTTTTGCTCGTTGAGGATATGGGGGAAATGCCCATAGACCGTCATCAGGTAGTTAAACAGCGGCGGCCCGTCGTTGTCCTTGATGAACGGGGTGATAAACTCCAGATTTTGATTGAAGAAGGAGCTGTCGAACATGTAGCCCATCTCGCCTGCGGTATCACCGAGCGACAGATAACTATCGCTGCCGGTTAAATAATCCCGCGGAAAATAGCTCTTGTCAAACCCCATCCCCTTATAGGCAACCGGTTCGTTGAAGAAACTCGGATTATAGGCGTTCGAGGCGATGGTCTGATAACCGGCCAGTTGCAGGGTGCCCGGCAGGCAGTAGGCCGGGGCACCGGTAAAGCCATTGAATTCCACCCCTGCCAGTTCTTCGAAGGCGGGCACGCCGCAAAGTATCTCGAATTCGGCCTGCGCCGTCTGCCCGCCGACCACCGGGCTGATGGAAAACCCCATCTTGTTACCGAACAGCTTCTTAAAACTCGGGTGAAAGGGATCCTTGGTGTACGTTGCCCCCTTGAACAGGGTGGGATCGATGAAGCTCTCCATCACAATCAAATGGACATTACGCTTATTGCCGTTGGTCTGAACCCACCCCGCCAGTTGCTGTGCCCGGTGCTCATATTGCTCGCGATTGCGAAAAGTCTCGGTTTTGGCCTGCGAGTTTTTACGCTCCGCTTCCCGGAAAAGCAGCATCATGAATCGACCGTTATTCTCCATGCTCACCGCATCCGACCAGAAAATAATTTCACGCCCTACCTTATTGTAGCCGGCCACGTATTGTTCCGGATAGTATTCGGCTGCGCCGATCAATCCCAACACCGGCAACAACCCTGCAATGATGACGATATATTTCCGCAGTTGCACCGACCAGAAAAAATACCCCAAGGGAATTACCGCAAGGAGCATGAGCATCGTCATATGCTTGAGGGTCAGCACCTTGAGCAACTCGGGCACCTCGGCCAGCACGGCAATGCGAAAAACATTACTGTACATCAGATAATAAATATCCTGACCGACATACATGAGCAGCAGGGGGACTGCCGCCAGCAGCGCCTGCCAGCGCGAAGGGCGCAGGATCTGGTTAAAATAGCAATACAGATAAAAAACCAGTACCGATTCGAGATATTGCTGGTTCAGCGCCAGGGAACCATCGACCCTGAAAAACGCGATGCCTCCCGGACACCCCAAAAATTTAACGAGCAGAGAATAGACAAACAAACCCAGCAGGAAGGCTGTGTAACGGTTGACCAGCAGATATCCTATTCCGCTCAAGGCGAGACGCGCCTTGAAGGCTATGGCTGCAGTGAGACTACGTGTTGTCATGGATATGCCTGGTGGAATTCCGGTAGTGCAATCAGGAGCAAAAGAGGCGGCAAGGCCTGAATGGCAGAAAGTTTCCAGGCCTCTAAAAGCCCGGCAGGATCAATGGTATACTATTTTAATGCAAAGCTAATCCGTCAACAATGTTTTTCATTTCCAGCCACT
>CAIMMA010000730.1 GCA_903842475.1 uncultured bacterium | reverse complement strand
GTCTGTGTCGATCTTATCCTTATAAAATTTCCAGATACCGGCGGCTATTTCTTCCCGTTGATTCGTTTCCCAATCCATGTCTTTGGTGTCCTCACCCCTTGCGCCCGTCTATACAGTCAGGGCAAATCATCTCGCCCTCTCCCTCGCAGAAATCACAAGGTAACCCTAACTCCTCAGGATTTTCGCCATCTCCGTTGCAATGAGGGCACACGATAGCTTCCTCGTCTTTGCATCTTTCACATTCATAAAGAACCACATCATTTTTACTCATAATTTTCACCTTTGAGGTAACCCCTGTGGTGGTTGGCTAGGCCCCACGCCATTGCCGTGTTGATAATTAAGTTGAGATGCATTGACTGAATTTGCCTACCAATTGCCTACCAGAACTCACAGAAACAAAAAAAGCACTTACCGAGCTAACGATAAGTGCTTGAATTTACATGGCTGGGGGACAGGGATTCGAACCCCGATAAGCGGAGTCAGAGTCCGCTGTCTTGCCGTTAGACCATCCCCCAGCAGGTGGAAAGTTGCGGTGAAAATAGATGGATTTGCCCTGGTTGTCAAGGGAAAACCAACCAGTACAAGTGATTGGGCTTTCCAGGCACCCTCCGAAATTAAACCAGCCTGTCAGGAGATGATCAGTCCGGCATAACCGACAACCTGGCTAGTGTCGCCGCTGACCTCGCCGGAATCGGTGTAACGGACCAGCTGAACCTTGGCGGCCCCCAACTCCAGAGCGGCCAGCAGGGCAATGGTGGTGGGGATAACGCCGCACATCGAGATCCGCTGCCCGACGACCGTGGCGTACAGCCCCTGGGGATCCAGGGCCAGGATGCGCTCGATCGCCAACTTGTCTTTTTGCGCCGCCTGCTGTCGAGACTCGTAATGGCTCATGTCGGTCGACGCCACCATCAGCACCGGTTGTTCATAATTTCGGATGGCAACGGCCAATTCCTGGGCCACTTTACGGCACTGGGAAAAAGAAATCTGGGAGACGACCAAGGGTACAATCCGCAGGTTCGGCTGCACCTGCTGGAGAAAAGGCACCTGCACCTCAAGGGAGTGCTCCAGGAGATGGGCTTCTTCATCTTCGACTATAGCGGTGGAACCACGGAGGATGTCCGCCGCCAGTTGCCGATCCACCGGCACAGTGCCCAGCGGCATGTGCCAATCTTCGGTTCCCAGGGCAAGGGCTTCGCCCCGGCCGTGGTGGTTGGGCCCCAGGATGAGCACGGTTTCCGGCACCCGGACCCGGCTGATGGTGTTGCCCGCGGTGGCGCCGGAATAGACATACCCAGCATGGGGCATGACCACCGCCAGAGCCGAAACCTTGTCCGCCTCGGCCACCGACGGGATGAGCATGTCCATGGCGGACTGCAGGTGTTCAGGGTCTCCAGGATAAAAACGACCAGCAACCGACGGCATTCGTGTCATAATCTCCTCCCTTGTTCGCACTTGTTCGTTTGCGTCCGTTCACCATCGGCGCACTGCTACTTTTTCACTTCCCAGGTGGTGCCTTCCGGGCTGTCTTTGAGCACAATGCGATGACCCAGCAAATAATCACGAACTTCGTCGGAGGTCGCCCAATCCTTGGCCGCCCTGGCCTGATTGCGTTTGTCGATCAATTGGGTGATCTCCTTCTCGTCCAGCTCAATGCCCGCAAGAATCTTCGCTTTCTGGTCTGCGACCGTTGCAACCGGATCCTGCTGGAGAATCCCCAACACCCCGGCCAGGGTGCGAAAAGTGGCCACCGCGGAACGCAACAGCGCCAGGTCATCGGCAACCGGTGGCTCCGGCAGCCCCCGTAGAATTCGATTGAACACTTTCACGGTTTCAAACAGATGGCCTAACGCCTGGGCCGTGTTGAAATCGTTGTCCATGGCCTCGTGGAACCGGGCGGTCAGGGATTCCAGTCCTTGACGGTCCTGGTCGTTGATCCCGGAAGCCCCGACGGCTCCCTCGGCGGGCAGTGCCGCCACCTGAGCCAGACACGCATACATCCGCTCCAATCCTGACTGGGCGTCCTGGAGCGCGGTCTCGGTGAAATCCAGCGGGTTGCGGTATTGGGTGGAAAAAATAAACAATCGCAAAGTTTCAGGTGCGTACTGCTTGAGCACGTCGCGGATGGTAAGAAAATTGCCCAGCGATTTCGACATCTTCTCGTCTTTGATCGTCACAAAACCATGGTGCATCCACAGGTTGGCAAAGGGCTTGCCCGTGGCTCCGCAGCTTTGGGCGATCTCGTTTTCATGGTGAGGAAAAACCAGATCCTTGCCACCGCCATGGATATCAAAGGTTTCTCCCAGATACTTGCGGCTCATGGCCGAGCATTCGATGTGCCAACCCGGCCGCCCTTCGCCCCAGGGGCTGGCCCATTTCGGCTCGCCCGGTTTCGCGCCCTTCCAGAGCACAAAATCCATGGGGTGTTCCTTCTTATCGTTAACCTCGACCCGAGCGCCTGCCTGCATATCCTCCAATCCCCGGCCCGAAAGCTGCCCGTAACCGGCGAACCGTTGCACCCGAAAATAGACGTCGCCATTGGACGGATAGGCCATATTCTTAACGATCAGCTCTTCGATCAGGGCAATCATTTCGCCGACGTGTTCGGTGGCCCTGGGTTCAAGATCAGGCCGCAGGGTGCCAAGCGCATCCATGTCGGTATAAAATTCATTAATGAACCGCAGGGCCAGGCTGGCGGCGTCAATCCCCTGTTCGTTGGCCCGGTTGATGATTTTATCATCGATATCAGTGAAATTTCGAACAAAGGTGACCTTCAAACCGCAGTGGCGCAGATAACGGACCACCATATCAAACACCAGAGCAGACCGGGCATGCCCGATATGGCAGTAATCGTAGGAGGTGATCCCGCAGACATAAAGTTTAACATGCCCCGCTTCGATAGGGTCGAGCGGTTCCTTCCTGCGGCTCAAGGTGTTGTATATTTTAATCGACATCTGCTATTCCGAATTATCTGAACAAGGTGGATGAATGTATCAATGGTTGGCATACTGTAAATACTACCGCGCCAGAACTCAACACGTTATTGCGCATCCTGGCGGTATTGTGAAGCCACCATGGGGAGCAGCAGCAGACCGGGAAGGGCGACCACTGTGCAGACAAGAAAAAAGACCGCCCACCCCATGGACTCAACCATCCAGCCGGTGGGGGCTGCGGCCAGCACCCGGGGAATGCCCATACAGCTGGAGAGCAGGGCATATTGGGTGGCGGTGAATTTTTTATTGGTGAGCGAGGCCATATACGCCACATAGGCCGCTGTCCCCATGCCGCCGCTGAGGTTTTCAAAGGCGATTACCGCCGCCAGACCGGGGAGCGAAGGCCCCAGCAGGGCCAGCAGGGAAAAACCAAGGGTGGAAACCGCCTGCAGGAAGCCGAAGCACCAGAGACTGCGGATAATACCGATGCGCAGCAGGATGAGTCCGCCCAGCAAACCACCCGCCAGGGTCGCCCAAAACCCGAACATCTTGGCCACCGCCCCGATCTGGGTCTTACTGAATCCCAGAGCCAGATAGAAAGGCGTGGTCATGGTCGAGGCCATCTGATCGCCGATCTTATAGAGGAGGATAAACAATAACAGCAGAAGCGCCCGGTCGCGGGTGAAATAATCGACAAAAGGATGCAGGACCGCTTCCCGGAAATTCCGCGGCGT
>CAIMMA010000729.1 GCA_903842475.1 uncultured bacterium | reverse complement strand
GGCGGCGCAGCAGCAGATGCTCCAAGACATGGAAGCAGCCATGAAAAAATTCAACCAGCAAAAAACACCGCAATGAACCTTCCGGTCCCCGGAAGCAATATCCTTCCGGGGACCGGCGGCTCATTTTCTCTGCAATATGGTATCGCGGTTGAAATCACGGTCATTCTTTGCTGGGTAATCAAGGATATAATGTAACCCCCGTGATTCTTTTCGTAGGCTGGCGCTCTGCACGATGAGCTCGGCGACCACCGCCAGGTTACGCAGTTCCACAAGATCCGGGGTCAACAGGTAGTCGTAAAAATGCTCTTTGATCTCTTTGAGCATCCATCCCAACCGGGTCTGCATCAGCTCCAGCCGTTTTTTTCTTCTGACGATACCGACATAATCCCACATCAACTGGCGAAGCTGGTCCCAGTTGTGTTTAATAAGGATCGACTCGTCCAGGCGAGCGGCCCCGCCGGTTCGCCAAGGCTCCACCTCGAGTTTTTCCTGGTTGCGGACCGCACCGATATGATCCTTCAGCCACAAGGCTCCCCGATGGGCGAAAACCACCGCCTCCAGCAGCGAATTACTGGCCAGGCGGTTGGCCCCATGCAAGCCGGTACAGGCGGTCTCGCCGAAGGCCAAGAGGTTGCCCATGGAAGTCTGGCCCCATTCGTCCACCAGAACTCCACCGCACATATAATGGGCCGCCGGCACCACCGGTATTGGTTTGGTGGTCAGGTCCACCCCATACTGCTTGCAGATCTTGTAAATGTTGGGAAATCGCTGGATAAGGAAGTCCGCCGGCTTATGGGTGATGTCGAGGAAAACGCAGTCTGACCCGGAGGCCTTCATCTCGGCATCGATCCCGCGGGCCACCGCATCTCTGGTGGCCAGATCACCCCGTTCGTCGTATTTCTTCATGAACGGCACACCCTGCTGGTTGATCAGGATGCCGCCCTCGCCTCGCACGGCTTCCGAAATCAGGAAATTTTTGGCCTCTCGGTTAAAAAAACAGGTGGGATGAAATTGAATGAATTCCAAATTGGCGACCTTGGCTCCCGCCCGATAGGCCATGGCCACGCCATCGCCGGTGGCTATGTCGGGATTGGTGGTGTAGAGGTACACCTTGCCGCAGCCGCCGGTACACAGGACGGTTACTCCGGCCCTCCTGGTCTCGACCTCGCCGGTTATCCGATTGAGCACATAGGCCCCCAGGCAGCGATCGCCGTTGGTGCGTTCTTGCCCGAGCGTTTTTGAGGCCACCAGCAAGTCGATGGCCAGGTGGTTTTCCAGCACCTCTATGTTGGGATTGCTGGCAATCTGCTCCAGCAGGGCTCTTTCGATTTCTTTTCCGGTCAGGTCCGAGGCATGGGCTACCCGCCGAGCCGAATGGCCCCCTTCCATGCCGAGATCAAACCCCTCGCCATTTTTCCCTTTTTGAAACCTGACCCCAAAATCCATGAGCTCACGAACCCGATCCGGTCCTTCGGTGGTGACAATCCGCACGATTTCCTGGTTACAGAGCCCGTCTCCCGAAATCAGCGTGTCGGCAATGTGGGCTTCAATCGAATCTTCCACCGAAAGCACCGCCGCCACCCCTCCTTGGGCGAGATTGGTGGCGGAGTCCGCCTTGTTTTTTTTGGTGATCAGCGTGACCTTGGAAAATTGGGCGACCTTCAAGGCAAACGAAAGTCCTGACACACCGCTTCCGATGATAAGCACATCACTATATACAGACATATATGGGGTCCTGTCGCGGCAATGTTTCACGTGAAACAT
>CAIMMA010000728.1 GCA_903842475.1 uncultured bacterium | reverse complement strand
CGAAATACAAAACCCTGACACCATACATGCACACGGAACTTGAGATCGCCGAAGGTGTCCTTGAAAAAATGATAACAACCCCATGAAAACCTTGGCGGCCATAGCCATCTGGGCAATCCTGTTCGTCCTGTTTCTGGCGATTTTCGGGATCAACCCGAAAGATGATGAGGAATGATCAATGCGAATCTGTCCACGCAACGCCGCAGTCTATGGCCATCAACTGACCGAGCAGCAGTCCGAGGAATGGTGCCAGCGCGTCAAGGGCCAGCAATGCAACGGTATAAAATGTCGATGGAACAGCAAGGAAGTGGCGATAGTTAAGGTGAAACGTGATGCCGAAAATGCAGAACAGCTTTCGCTTTTTAGCCGTTGACGATGCGTTCCAGGGCGGCATTCACAAGGAAGCCGCTCCTGGTTTCTCCGTGTGCGGATGCGAAGCGGTCGATCCTGGAAAGGATTCTCTTCGGAACACTGATATTGACCCTTTCGGAATGGTCGTCGAGCAGCGCGCCGTCAACATCGACAACTGCCCACGCCCAGCCGGAATACTCTGGATTGCCGACATGATCAGCCAGCTTTCCAGGAGCAGGGATGATGCCGCCACTGTCCATGACGGTTTCGATCCACAGGGCAATGGCCTCCCGGCTGTTTTCAACCGCATCGTCAATGGTATCGCCTGCGGAAAAGCAGCCGGGAAGATCGGGAACAACGACACCAAAGGCGGTCGTTTCGTCTCCTGGCTCGATGGCTACAGGGTATTTCAGTTTCATGGCAGGTTGTCCTCCTATTTGATCCCGGCAGTTTTGAGCAGCTTGCTGACCAGTCCAGCGCCGAGGTCTTTCTTTGGGTGCGGGACAGTGACATGGCCGGGTTTGGATGGATGCGTGAAAACGTGGTGCGAACCCTTCACGCCTCGCAAGGTCCATCCATCGGCTTCAAGCATGTGTATCAAGTCCCTGCTATTCATGTTGTGTATTATACACAACGAAAAGGCAGGAGGCAACAATGATAAAGGAATTTCAGCGTAAAAGGTGAATCAATGAGCGGCAATGCCCCATACCAAACACTCGAAAACATCCTCGCAGAAGCGCACCACCAGGCCAGCCAAGGCAAAGGGAAGGACCGGCACGCCATAGACGGTGAACGGTTCGAGGATCAGCAGATTTGCGAGATCGGCAGGCGATTGAAGGGAAACCCGGCAGCCGGGCCGCTCTTTCAGGCGGTCAAAAAGGTGTACGAATCTGGACGCCTGGGCGGCGAGGCAGGGGTACGTGAGCTGCTTGGAGCCGTCAACTACATCTCGGCGGGGATCATCCTGTTGCGTGAGGATGGGGATAAAGCAAAACCTATGGCGGAAGAATGAATACCGACATACGCATTGCTATCGGGTTAACCTCTAACCCAAAAATTCTGAAACTCATGCGGCGTTGCGGTGATCGCTCATTCTTTTGCCTTGTGAGTTTATGGACATGGACAGCCCAAAATAAGCCAGATGGAAACCTTCTTGGAATGGACAAGGAAGACATCGAACTTGCCTCGAAATGGGATGGAAATCCAGATTGTCTTGCTGATTGCCTGATAGATTTAAAGTTG